>JAVBSE010000003.1:0-15589 GCA_031547315.1 Opitutales bacterium | reverse complement strand
CAAATCAAAAAATGAAAATATTGTCAAGTAGATAGACTTTTAAGCCAAAGGAATAAGCTTGTAGATTTTTTCTACATCATGCCTTGAATATGCGGGGCTGTCTTCTTCGTAATTAAATTCTCTGCCTGCTATTTCTGTAAGTTTTTTGATATCCGGCTTAGAAATATTTTCGTCGGCCCAAGTTGTTGGCGCACAAATTTCTTTGTAGAAATTTTCAAGCGCAGATATCACATCTGCGCAGCTTGGTTTTTTAAGACCAAAAACATTTTTGCCAAGTTTTATAATTCGCTTCTCATGGCGGGCAGAAAAATACTTCATCCAAGCAGGCGTTACCATAGAAAGACCGCCTCCGTGGGCAATGTCGTAAAGGGCGCTCATTTGATGCTCTAAAGCATGACAGGGCAAACCTATATTTGGCAGACCCAAAAGCCCTGTGCCATTCCAAGCAAGGCTTGCAGACCACATTAAACTTGCACGTGCCTCCAAATCTTGAGGATTTTTTGCAAGGCGTTTTGCACAAATCATAATTGAATGCAAAATTCCCTCAATATAAGAATCTGTGGCAATAACATCTTCTGCGCTTGTTGTAAGATAGCCTTCCATTAGGTGAGACATCATATCTGCAACGGCATACGCAGTTTGCTTCAAAGAAATTGTCAGCGTATATTCAGGGTCTAAAAAAGAAACTTTAGGATGCGACACAACAGAACCGCCTGTGCCATATTTTTCTAAACTGTCCTCTTTTGTAACAACAAATGCGCCATTCATTTCTGAACCTGTTGCAGGCAAAGTTTGCACTGTTAAAATTGGCAGACATTTTGTGAGACGCTTGCCCTTACTTAGAATTTCCCAAAAGTCGTCTCCTGCAAGAGTACAGGCTATTGCTTTGGCTTCATCAATAACGCTGCCGCCGCCAACAGCAATAAGCATATCTACCTTGTGGTCCAAACCTTTTTTAATGCCTTCTCTTGTGTGAGTATAAACAGGATTCCCCTTAACGCCCCCATGCTCTACAACTGCAATTTTTTCTATCATTAAAAGTTCTAAAACTTTTGTGTAAAGTCCGCTCTTTTTAATGCTTTCTTTGCCATAAACAAAAAGCGCCTTTTTGCCAAATTTTGCAGCTTCTTTGCCAAGTCCTTGCACTGCGTTTTTGCCAAAAACAATTTTGGTTGGGTTTTCGTAAATAAAATTTTTCATATTTAAACTCTTTCGCACATATCCTAGCAAATTTAAGTCTTTTTGCAAGAATTAAATTTAGTTTCAAAACACAAAGAACCAAAATTACTTTAAGCCCATAGCAAGCATACGCACTTTTTCTTGCATAAGTTTTACGTCTGAAACTTCAGATAAATCTATTTTTTGATAGTCAACTTTTTCGTGAAAAATATGGAAAAGCTTTCCGTCAAAATGCGCCCCATAGGCAACTTGGCAGCCTCCGCCCAAAGCAATAAGAAATTCTCTTTCCAAACCCACGGCAAGCTCTGTGGGCTTGTCAGAAAACTGAGCAAAAAATTCTGCATCTTCACTTCTGCACTCAATAGCAATAGCACCCTGCCCAACTGCAGGCACGCAGCATTGCAAGCGCAATTTTTTAAAAGTTAAATTAGGAAATGCCTCTATCTTTAACCTCTGCAAACCTGCAAAAGAAAGCATAGTTGCATCTAATTCGCCCTCTGCAACTTTTTTTAATCTGCTTTCAACATTGCCTCTTATTTCTGTCCAAACAGCATTAGGAAAAAGTT
Source organism: Opitutales bacterium (assembly GCA_031547315.1). Lineage (GTDB taxonomy): Bacteria > Verrucomicrobiota > Verrucomicrobiia > Opitutales > Intestinicryptomonadaceae > Intestinicryptomonas. The sequence continues at coordinate 13,844 of JAVBSE010000003.1, read as the reverse complement.
TTTTAAGCTGGGCTCTGCGCCTTGGACTGCCTGTTGCAATTAAAGAAGGAATGTCTTTGCCCTCTTTTATAATGAGAGTATCGCTAACCTCATCACGAGGCAAAAACGCAGATAAAGAAAGCCCCTCTGGCAAATCTGTAGGCAAATCTTTTGCGCTGTGAACAGCAAAGTCTGCACGTTTTTCTAAAAGAGCATCTTCTAATTCTTTGGTAAAAAGACCCTTGCCGCCATGAGTTTCTAAAGACCATGCAAGGCGTTTGTCGCCGGTTGTTTTAAGCGCAAGAATTTCAAACTTAGAGTTAGGAATTAATTTTCCAAAATACTCGCAAGCCATTTCTGCCTGACGCATTGCCAAGGGGCTTGAACGTGTTGCTACTGTAAATGTTTTTCCCATTTTTCTTTAAATAAAAACAAAACGCCTCTAGGCAAATTTCTTAAGGGCTTCTGCGCCAAGCATTCCTAGCTCTAAGCCCATTGCTCTTGCAGATTCCGACACTGCCACAATTTTTGCCTTTGTCATATCATCAAAATTTTTAACGCCTGTAACAATTGCCGCAGCCTGATTAAATTTATTTGCCGCCTCAATGTTTATGTAGCCGCAGCCAAGAAAACCTTTTTTGCCTTCCAAAACAATTAAGCCTATTCCACAAAGCGTAATTTTGTGGGCATTAAAAGTATTTCCTTCAAATTCAAATTTTTCCATAATTTACCTTTTTAGAGTTTAGCAATTATCATTTTTTTCAAAGAGACATTAAAAATTTTTACAAAAAAAATGCGACTCTAAAATTAAGCCGCACAAATTTTGACGAATAAAATTTATCGCCGCTGCCTGCCTGCCATTTCTCTTTCAGGAGCCCTCTGCGCTGGCGCAGAACGCTGCACTGCCGCCTGTGACTGAGGGTTTTGACGCACTTGCGCCTGTGGCTGCGCAGCTTTTGGCTGAGCCTGCTGCGGCCTTGCTCTCATTTCTTGTCTTGGCGCTTTTGCTTCTTGCGTCTGTGGCTGAATTCTTGTTTGACCTTGCGCCTGAACCTGCGTTCTTACCTGCGCTTTGGGCGCAGTCTGCGTTCTTGTAATTGTAACTTTGTTATTAGAATTTTGCGGCCCCTGAGACCTTATTACAGTTCCTCCCTGCCCTCTTTGCACCTGCATAGCAGGGCGATTATTATTTATCATAGCAGGACGTGCGCCCATTGTCGGAGAATTTGAAATAGGCCCATGACCCATGCGTGGGCGTGGCGGCACCGGCGGATGTGGAGGATAAGGAGGGCGTGGAGGACAAGGCCTTACACGAATATAAAGATATGCCGGTGTCCAGTATGCAATAGGTCCAAAGCCGCTATAATAGTAAGATGAAGTCGAAACTGTACTTGTTGTAGTGCTTGTGGTAGTTGTGCTGCTTGTACTATCGCTTGGCGCACTTGTAGGCGTAAGAGCCGCAACTTTTGACGTAGGGAAAGTTTCCGGCACAAAAATAGAAGGCTGCTTTGAGTAAGCATTTATAAAAACTTCTGTTGTTACAGTATAGAACTTGCCATTTACAAGGCAGTTTACAGGAGCCTGCATATCTATCTGCCCAAGATAATTATTAAAGTCTGTCAAATTGCCAAGGGCATGCATGCCCATTACTGCATAAAGCTTGCCCTCTGTTGAGTTTGCAGAATCAAAAATGTCTTTCAAAGTTTTTGACGCTTCCAAAACTTCTGTTTGATGCACTAAAGACGCAATTGCAAAAGCTTGTTCGGAAAGCCCGTCTATGTCGCCAAAGCTTGCACCTGTTATCAAATTTGTGCGAGACAATACCCAAGCAGCCTCGCCTGCGCTAAGTGGGCTTTCGCCGCCCTCACGCCCCGAAACTGTAAGCTCTTTATTAGCCTCTGGCTTATTTTGGGCAGTAGTAGTTGTTGTTGTAACTGTCGTGCTTGTTTGCGGACTAGAAATTACGCCGCCCCCAACAACGCCAATACCTACCCCAACGCCGCCTCCAACGTACACTGCTGCAGATAAAGTGCCTGCCCCCATCAACATTAGCGTCCCTAAAAAGATTTGCGTTCTCATATTTTTCCTTCTCATATTTTTTAGCTTTTAGAAAATTTAACCAAATGGTTTATCCAAATGGTTAAACATTGCAAGCCAATAAAAGTTTCAAACAAATTAAAAAACTTAAAAGAACAAGAAAAAAGCAGCCATCCGCTTGCCCTAAGACAAGCGGTTTGCAGCAGAAACCAAGGCCTTAAGCGCAGCAAATTCAATATTAGAATCTACGCCAACACCCCAGTAATCTTTGCCGTTTTTAATTTTGTGCAAACAAATGTAAGCCGCAGAATCTGAAGCAGACCCCACGCCAACAGCATGAGAGCTATATTTTGTAAGCGTAAAAGTTTTTATCCCTGCAATTTCAAGCGCATTCATAAGCGCATTTATAGGCCCATTGCCGCTTGCCTGCACAGTTTCCACTTTGCCGTTTACAAAAATTTTTGCAGCAATTTTCACATGATCGTCTTTGTCAGGACCTGTAATTTTATAAGACTGCAAAGAAATTTTTTCGTCCCTGTTTATAAACTCATCGCTAAAAATTTTGAAAATTTCTTCAGGAGAAAGCTCTTTGCCCAAGCTGTCTGCCTTGCCATTTACAAATTCGCCGACAGAAGGCTGCATTGCTTTTGGCAAGTCAAAGCCAAAATTTTCTTCCAAAATGTAGGCAACACCGCCTTTGCCGCTTTGCGAATTTATGCGGATAATTGCCTCGTAATCTCTCCCAATGTCTTTGGGGTCAATGTGCAAGTATGGAACTTCCCACTTGTCGCAATTTTTATCTCCAATGCGGCAAGCCATGCCCTTTTTAATTGCGTCTTGATGAGAGCCGCTAAAGGCTGTAAATACAAGGTCTCCGGCGTAAGGATGGCGTGGGTGAATTTCCATTCTTGTTGTCTTTTCATAGACCTTTCTGATTGCAGGAATGTCTGAAAAATCCAAAACAGGATCAACGCCCTGAGCCAACAAATTTAAACCCACAGTAACTAAATCTAAGTTACCTGTGCGCTCGCCATTGCCAAAAAGTGTGCCCTCTAATCTGTCTGCACCTGCCATCATTGCAAGCTCTGCTGCGGCAACGCCAGTGCCTCTGTCGTTATGCGTATGAACGCTGATAATTACTTTTTCACGCTCTGAAATATGAGTGCTCATCCATTCTATTTGGTCGGCATGAATGTTCGGCGTTGTGTATTGAACAGTCTCCGGCAAGTTGAAAATAATCTTGTTTGCCTTTGTTGGCTTCCAGATTTTTTTAACTTCTTCACAAACTTCTAAAGCGTAATCAAGCTCTGTATCGCTAAAGCTTTCAGGCGAATATTCTAAGCGAATGTTCTGACCTTTTTTCTTGGCCTCGTCTGCCATTGCTTTGACTAAACGCACCCCCTCTAAGGCAATGTTTTTAATTTCTTCTTTGCCCAAATTAAAAGTAATGCGCCTTTGCCTTTCAGAAGTACTGTTGTAAAGATGAACTATTGCATTTTTTACGCCCTCCAAAGCCTCAAAAGTACGCTTAATTAAAGACTCTTTTGCCTGTGTTAAAACCTGCACAGTTACATCTTGCGGAATTAAATTCTCATTCACAAGCCTGCGTAAAAAATTAAATTCAGTATCTGAAGCAGATGGAAAACCAACTTCAATCTCTTTAAAGCCAACCTTTACCAATGTCTTATAAAGCTCTAATTTTTCATTCACAGACATAGGCACTGCCAAAGCCTGATTGCCATCACGCAAATCTACACTGCACCAAATTGGAGCGTGCTTTACAACTTTTGAGGGCCACTGCCTGTTTGGCAAATCGACCCAAGTGGCTAATTTATATTTTTTACTATTCATTTTCTTTCTCCTTATAATTCTTCTTTTGCCCCTAAAAGGCAAGCCCAAAGGCTTTTGCTTATTTTTGTATTTTTAAATTTTATTTGTTAGTCAGTTTGTCTTGTTTTAGTTTTGCAGGGGCTGGCTGCGCCCCTGCACCCGCAGGCAAACTGAGTTTGCATCCAGACTATTAAAGTAAATCGTTTTGCTTTTCTTGTATCTCATAAATTTAAGTAGAGTTTTATTTTTTTGTAATGTGATTGGAATGACTAAAAATAAATTTTAGATTTTCTACACGCCCTATTAGTCTTGGTTTGCGCCTCGATTGCTTTGTACATAAAAAGAAAACTTTAATTTTTCCAAAATTAGTTTTCTTGTACAAAGCTAAGACTGTGCACGCACAGTCTTTCGAGGCGCAAACAAATGAGGGGCTTATTCTGTTTTCTCATATTTTTTTTTGATTTTAATGTTTTATTTAGGCGCAAAGAAATGTGTTTCTTTGCGAAATAGTCTTTGTGAGTTGGTTTTATATTTGTTTTAATAAAGTATTAGTCTAGTTTCCCTCAAAAGGCTCAAATTGTGATTAAGACGAGTATTCAAAGAAAATTTTCGATAGGAGCGTACAAAAGGTACGTGACTATTGAAGATTTTCTTTGAAACGGAGTATTAACCCAATTTCAGCCTTTTGAAAAAAAATAAGACGCAAGCTCGAAAGAATTGCGTCTTATATTGTTTTAAAATTGTGCTCAGAGAACTATTCTCTCTTCAAATCACTCTTTCTTGCAAACGCATCTTTCGAAACGCCCTGCTTGCGGGCACGCTGACGAAGTCGCAGAGAGTTGAGGCGAATGAAGCCTGTTGCGTCATCCTGATTATAGTCGCTCTTAACGCCTTCCATACTTGCAATATTTTCGTCGTAAAGGCTCTTTTCGCTCTTTCTGCCAACGCAGATTACGTTGCCCTTATAAAGTTTTAAGCGCACAATGCCGGAAACATTTTCCTGTGACTTATCTATAAATGCCTGCAAAGCTTCACGCTCCGGAGCAAACCAAAAGCCATTGTAAACAAGCTCACCATATTTTGGAATAAGACTGTCACGCAAGTGTTCTAAGTCTCTGTCCATAGTGATAGACTCTATTTGGCGATGTGCAAAAAGCAAAATTGTTCCGCCCGGTGTTTCATAAACGCCGCGGCTCTTCATGCCTACAAAGCGATTTTCAACCAAGTCTACACGCCCAATGCCATGCTTGCCTGCAAGTTTATTTAAAGTTTTTACTACGCCGCCAGGGCTTAGCTTTTCGTTATTAACAGCAACGCAGTCGCCATTTAGAAACTCTAGCTCAATAAATTCAGGAGTATCAGGCGCATCTTGCGGATCAACTGTTAGCTTGAACATATCTTTATTTTCAGGCGCAGTTGGGTCGAACCAAGGATCTTCCAAAATGCCTGCTTCGTAAGAAATGTGTAGCAAATTTCTGTCCATTGAGTATGGCTTTTTTGCAGAGGCTTCAATATTAATGCCATTTTTGCGGCAATATTCAATCATCTCTGTACGCCCCGGGAAAGCTTCACGAAACTCTGCCATGCGCCAAGGAGAAATAACCTGCAAATCCGGCGCAAGCGCTGCGTAAGAAATTTCAAAGCGACACTGGTCGTTGCCCTTGCCTGTTGCGCCATGTGCTAAGTGAGTTGCATTTTCAAGCCTTGCAATTTCTACATGGGCTTTTGCAATAAGTGGACGTGCAATAGAAGTGCCCAAATAGTACTGACCTTCATATAGGGTATTAGCCCTCATCATTGGGTAGATAAAGTCTGTTGCAAATTCTTCAACCAAATCGACAGTATAGTGGGCAGAAGCGCCTGTAAGCTTTGCTTTTTCAGCCAAGCCGTTAAGCTCTTCTTCCTGCCCAACATTTGCAGCAAAAGTGACCACTTCAGCGTTGAAGCGTTCTTTAATCCATTTAACGATAACCGAGGTGTCTAAGCCACCTGAATATGCCAATACTACTTTCATAATTCTTTAAGAGTCTTACTTCTCTTATTTTTTTTTCAAATCTTTTTTTGAAAAATTGCAATTTTCTTTATAAAGAGACTCAAGAATCACTGTTTATTTTGAACGTTTTAAAGCTGAATTTTGTCTATAAATTGAAATCTGAATTTTTCTGACACGCAAGCAATCATAAAAAAATATTCAAACTTGAAAATTTCTGATAAAAAATTTTTAATCTGAGATTCTTAAAAAGAGAGCATTTTTTACGAAGAACAAAAAAATTAACAAATCCTTAATACTATGAGTATAAACCTTGCAGACATAAATGCCAAAGTAAAAGACATAGGCGCTTGGACTTTTCAGCTTAGAACAGAAATTTCTAAAAACTTGGTGGGGCAAAAATATTTGGTCGACAGACTAATTGCAGGCGTGCTTGCAAATGGGCATATTCTCTTAGAGGGTGTTCCCGGTCTTGCAAAAACACTGGCTATAAAAACCCTTGCAAGTGCATGCGAGGCAGACTTTAACCGCATACAGTTCACCCCAGACCTTCTGCCATCTGACATTGTGGGCACGCTAATTTTTAATCAGCAAAAGGGCGAATTTGTAACTCAAAAAGGCCCTGTCTTTGCAAACTTTATTTTGGCCGACGAAATCAACAGAGCCCCTGCAAAAGTGCAGGCTGCCCTGCTTGAAGCCATGCAAGAACGCCAAGTTTCGATAGGTGGACACACCTACCCTTTGCCTTCTCCATTTTTGGTGCTTGCAACGCAAAACCCTATTGACCAAGAAGGTACTTATCAGCTCCCTGAGGCGCAGGTTGACAGATTCATGTTCAAGCTAAATGTTGGCTACCCCAGCCACGAAGAAGAGCGCATGATACTTGATATGATGGCAAAAACTAATGTCAAAACAGAAGTTAACACTATTGTTAAACCCTCAGACATTATGGAGGCCCGCAAAGTTATAGACGAAATTTACGTGGATGATAGAATAAAAGACTACATTGTAAATCTTGTTTTTGCCACACGCAAACCTTCGCAGTACAAGCTAAAGTTAGACAGTTTAATTCGCTTTGGGGCATCGCCGCGTGCTACAATCAGTTTGGCTCTTGCATCAAAGGCGCAGGCATTTTTGCAAGGCAGAGGTTATGTGACACCTCAAGATGTTAAAGATATAGCCCCCGACATTTTGCGCCACAGAATCATTGCCAGTTATGAGGCGGAAGCTGAGGGCATTTCTACTGAAGAAATGATTAAACAAATTTTAGATACTCTTGCAGTTCCTTAAAAATAGATGCTTACAGACTCATCCAGTCAAATTTTAAAAAAGGTTAAGCGCATAGAAATTGCAACTCGCAGGCAAGTTGCAGAGTCAATTTCCGGTGCGTATAAATCTGTTTTTAAAGGTCAGGGTATGGATTTTGAAGAGTCTCGTGAGTATCAATTTGGCGACGAAATCAGAAGCATAGACTGGCCTGTTACTGCACGCACAGGCAAGGCCCACGTTAAAAAATACAGGGAAGAACGTGAACTTACTATGATGCTTGCTGTCGACCTTTCAGCTTCCAGCAATTTTGGCAGCACACAGCAGTCTAAAAAAGATATGCAGGCAGAACTTGCCGCAGTGCTCGCTTTCAGCGCAGTTGCAAATGGAGACAAAGTTGGACTAATGCTTTTTACTGATGAGGCAGAACTTATCATCCCCCCTAAAAAAGGGCGCACACACGTTTTGCGTCTGATTCGTGAAATTTTATATTTTGAAGCAAAATCAAAAGGCACAAATATTTCAAAAGCCCTAGACAGCGTTAACAGACTTTTAAAAAGACACTCTATAGTTGTTTTAATTAGCGATTTTTTGCAAGGCCCTAACGGAGAGCTGCCCTCGCCCGAACTTCTAAACAAAGACAGTGTCCTAAATGCGCTTAGCCTCACAAACAAAAGGCACGACCTTATCTGCATGAACGTTTATGACGAGCGTGAAATCTACCTTCCCAAATGCGGCACAGTAATTCTGGAAGACGCAGAAACAGGCGAAAATATTGAAATAGATACGCTGGACGAGCAAACTCTCTTTGACTACCAAACAGAAAATGAAAGCCGCCTAAAAAACTTTAAAAAAGGCTTAACACGCATAGGCATAGACAGCCTAGAACTTAAAACAGGACAAGCGTACATTGTTGCGCTTTGCAAATTTTTTGAGCGCAGAAAGGCAAGATAATGAATTCAATTTTTCAAGATATTGCAGCTCCTGTAGGCATTTATGAAACAAGTTTTTTAGAAGCAAATTGGTACTGGATTGCACTTGTAATTTTTGTGTTTGCCGCACTTGCTGCCTACCTTATTTTGCGCATAAAAAAGGTAAAAAAAATATCCCCTTACGAACTTGCAATTATGCGTTTTGAAGCTGCAAAAAATGAGACAGATTCCAATACTTACGCCTTTGCAATAAGCTCTATTATAAGAGACTATATCAGTATTATATTTAATATCCCTGCGCCAGAGCGCACCAGCGAAGAATTCTTAAAACTTTTAGCAGGCAATGAAGTTTTAGATGAGGCGCAAAAAGAAAATATTTCAGAAATTTTAAAGCTCTCTGACCTTGCAAAATTTGCGCAGTCGGGGCTTAGCGAAGATGAGCGCAGCAAAATGTACAAACTTGCATTTGACTTTATAGACGCAGACAACAAAAAAAGGCAGGAGGCCAAAAAGTAGATGAACATTACTTTCCAGAATCCTGAACTTTTATGGCTGCTTTGTCTTTTGCCGCTTTTAATGATTTTGCGTGGGCGCACAGGGCGCAGCGCAAGCCTTGTTTTTTCTAGCGTTGCAATTGCAAAATCTGTAAGCGTAAAAAATAAAACTTATGGCAGGGGCATAATTTTCTTTTTAAGACTGCTTGTGATTGCGCTTTTAATTTTCGGGCTTGCACGTCCAAGACTTGGCAAGGGTTTTAGCGAACGTGAAGAAAGCGGCATTGATATTATGCTGACCATCGACGTGTCTTATTCTATGTCTGCCTTAGATTTGTCTAAAAGCAGCAACGAACCACAAACACGCTTAGACGCAGTAAAAGAAGTTGTAACAGACTTTATACAAAATCGCCCCAACGACAGAATAGGCATGATGGTTTTTGCGTCAAATCCCTTTTTGGTATCGCCTCTCACAATATCGCACGACTGGCTCTTAAAAAATTCAAACAGAATAGATTTAGGTATGATAGATGGCAACAGCACTGCAATTGGTACTGCAATTGGCACAAGCGTAAATCATCTAAGAGAGCTTAAAGACTCTAAAAGCAGAATAATAATTTTGCTCACAGACGGCGACAATAACGCAGGCAAAATTATGCCAATAGCCGCCGCAGAAGCAGCCGCAAGCTACAACACAAAAATCTACACAATTGCTGCAGGCAAAAATGGGATTACAGCGCAGGCACGCATAAACCCAAGAGACGGCAAAGTTGTAAGAGACCGCAGTGGCAGGCCCCTAATTGGAGGCAGGGGTCAAACGCAAATTGATGAGGACAGTCTCAAAAAAATTTCAGAAATCACCGGCGGAAAATTTTACAGAGCTAATAATTTTACAGAGCTAAAAGACATTTATGAAACCATAGACAAGCTTGAAAAAACAAGTATCAAACTGCGTACATACACAGAGTATGAAGAGCTTTTTGCATATCCGCTCTTGCTTGCATTTTTACTTGCGGCTCTTGAGCGCCTTCTTGCAAACACCAGATACAGGATAATTCCATGAGTTTTGCATATCCAATATTTTTATATGCGGCAGCCTTAGTATTTCTGCTAAGTTTGCTTGGCTTTGCATTTTTTAATGCAAAAAAGAAAGCGATTTTGGCAAATTTTGTGACTTTAAATTTAGCAAAAGACCTCACCAAAAATTTTAGCCATTTTAAATCTCGCTTAAAATTATTTTTATTTTCGGCCGGAATTGCCTTAATATTTGTAGCTCTTGCACGTCCGCAGTATGGCTTTGTTTGGGAAGAAGAAAAAACAATTGGCACAGACATTATTTTTGCGCTAGACACCTCTAAATCCATGCTTGTTCAAGACCTTAAGCCAGACAGGCTGGAACGCTCTAAACTTGCAATAAATGACCTTGTAGAAAAACTCTCCGGCGACAGAATTGGGCTTATTGCATTTAGCGGCCAAGCCTTCTTACAGTGCCCTATTACGCTGGATTACAGCGCATTTAAACTCTCGCTTGATGCGCTGGACACTAATATTATTTTGCGTGGCGGCACAAACATTGCAGCTGCAATTATTGAGGCAGAGGCTGCGTTTGAAAATTCTAAAAATCAAAAAATCCTTGTACTGATAAGCGATGGCGAAGAGCTTGAAGCCTCTGGCATTGCACAAGCAAAAGACGCCTATGAGAAAAAAGGAATCAAAATTTACACTCTGGGTGTGGGTACTGCAAATGGGCTTCCTATTCCAATTAAAGACGAAAAAGGAAACTCCACCTACTTAAAGGATGAAAAAGGCGAAATAATCAAAAGCAAATTAAACGACGAACTTTTGTCTAAAATTGCGTCAGCTACCGGCGGCTTTTACGCCTCGCTTGCAGCAGATGGCATGGAGCAAATTTATCAAGACGGAATTGCAAAAGAAGAGCGTTCAGAGCTTGAATCAAAAATGAAAAAACGCCCTCTTGAGCGTTTTCAAATTCCGCTTTTACTTGCAATAATTTTGTTGTCTTTAGAATCAATAATAGGAACTCGCAAATTTTTTATGCGCAATAATGGTGCAAAGTTTTCTGTTTTGGCGCTTTTAGTTTTGCCTGCATTTGCATTGCCAAACAAAGCAAGCGCTGAAGATGGCACAAGAAGTGAAAGCACTTTCTGGCGAGATACATTCAATGCAGGTGTTGCTTCTTTAGAAGCAAAAGATTACAAAACTGCAAAAGAAAATTTTTATAAAACAATAGCGCAAAGCTATGATTTAAAAATTCATGCAGACGCATTTTATAATGCAGCCAGTGCGGACTATCTTTTAGCAAAAGAAAAAGAAGCTGATATTTTAAAATCAGACGAAACTCAAAAGGCATTTGCGGCAAATCTGCTAAAAGCTGCAAGCGCTATGCAAGAAGCCACCCAGACCTTAGATTATGGCAAAAATATTTTAGAAAAAAATGGCGAAGAAGCCCTTAAAAAAGACGAAGTTCAAAACAGAATTAAAGCTTCAGTTTCTAATTGTGAAGCTCTCAAAAAAAGCAATGAAGAAGACTCAAAACAATTAAATGAGGCAAGCGATAGTTTGAAAAAAATCTTGCCAATAATTAACAGCGCAAAAAAGAATTTTGAAAATTCAGCAGAACTTTCTGAAAATATTAAAGAGAGAAAAGACGCCGCACTTGCCGCAAAAAATGCTGAAAACAAAGTTCTGGAAAAATTTAAAAATATTGAGAAATCAAAACAAGAATCTGCAAAATTAGAAAAGCTCTCTAAAGAACTTATTGAAGAACTTAAAAAACTTTTAAGAGACGAAAATAAACAAAACAATCAAGACCAGCAAAATCAGGACAATAAAGACAAGCAAGACAAGTCTGACAAAAATCAAGATAATAAAGAAAATCAGAAAGACCAAAATTCTTCAGACAAAAATAAGGACGAACAAAAAAAGAATCAGGATCAAAATAAAAACGAAGACGATAAGTCTGACAAAGACCAGCAAAACGAAAATCAAAAAGACAAAGAAAAACCTGACACTCAAAACAAAGAAGATAAAAACAAAGACGAGCAAGCAACAAAGCCTGAAGACGAAAAAGACAAATCTGCGCAAGATAAGCAAAAAGAAGAAGCGCCTGCTCAAGATAAAAAAGACCAAAATGAAACTCAAAAAAATGAAACAGCCGCACAGCCTGAAAATCAGAAAGAGGCTGCAAAAGAAACTGAGCAAAAAGCAAGTCAAGATGAGCGCAGCTCTGAGGGCGTTATGACAAGACGCGAGGCCTCTCAAGTTTTAGACACTTTAAAAGGTTCTGAAAAGAAACTTCCATTCCAAGGTTTTGGAAATCAGAAAAACAGATACGAAGACAAAAACTATAAAGATTGGTAGCTACTCATGAAAAAGTTTTTTGCAATAATTTTAACAACATTTGCGCTTCTTTTTTTGAGCGCACAAAGCGTGCGCACAACAGGTTTTGACCCTGAAAATGTGCGTCCTAATGAGGCCTTTACATACACGCTTATTTTTTCAAACACAAAAGCAAAAATAGACATCAAAGACATACCCTTTCCTGATGGATTGCAGATTGTGGGCTCAAATCAGTCAAGAAATATATCAATTTCAAACAACAGTACGCAAAGCGATTTTATTTTAAATGTAGTCTTGAAAGCGTCCAAAGAAGGCTCTTACAAAATGCCTGCTTGGGAAATTAAAGACGGCTCAAACAAATATAAAATTGATGAAGCAAATTTGAAGGTAGATAAAAATGCTCCTCAAATAATTAAGCCCCAAAGCTACGACCCATTTGCAAGGCAGTCCAGACAGGCAAGACAAGAAGAATCAGAAACAATAGACCTAAATCAGGCAACAAGTTTGGAATTTCAAATTGCAAAAGAAAAATTATTTGTTGGCGAATCCATCCCCTGCAAACTTATACTAAAGCTTGATGGCAAAATTTTTAAAGCGGGCTATACTTTAAGAGACGCCCCCACCCCTGTAATAAAAAATGCCGACGCCTTTAATTTTGCAGGTTTTTTGACAACGCCCCAAGCCAAACAGTCTGAGGCAGATTCAAGCGTTACTATAGTCTACCACAGTATTATTACTCCGCTTAAAGCAGGGGAATATGAAATTGATTTCGACACGCTTGGCGTATTTTATTCCAGAGCCGACAGGCATTCTATTTTTGGGAGTTTAGATCCTTTTGCAGAAGCGCATAAATTTCAAATTCAGATGAAGCCTGCAAAAATTAAAGTTGATGAACTTCAAAATTTGCCGGCAAATTTTTCTAATGGCATAGGCAATTTTAAGCTAACGCAAGCAAGCCTTGACGAGACTTCGCTCAGTGTAGGCGAACCTTGCATACTCACAATTAAAATAGGCGGCGAGGGCAATTTTGAAAGAATTTTGCCGCCAGAAATTTTGCCCGCAGATGGCTGGAAATCTTATGCTCCTAAAGTAAGTTTCATAGATTCAAGCGAGGGCTATGCCTACCAAGGCACAAAAATTTTTGAATACACTCTTGTGCCTCAAAAGCCTGATTTAACAAAGACTCCAAACGCAGAGTTTGTATTTTTAAATTCTGCAAATTCCAATTTTGAAACAATAAAAATAGACTCTATAAAAGTTAGCGTTGCCCCATCTAAAACTTACACAAAACGCAAAGCCGACGAAGCTGCCAAACAGGGAGAATCTCCCAAAGAAGTTTTAGAATTAAAAAATGCTGAAACAGGGTTTTCTAAAATTTTAAAATCTCCTATTTTTTGGATTTTTCAGTTTGCAGTTTTGGCTGCAGTTTGCGTCTTAATTTCTTTTAAACTTAAAAAGAATAAACTTGAGAGCGACCCCGATTTTGCACGCATTTCTAAAGCAAAAAAAGAACTTGCACAAAGCCTTAAAAAGGCAAAAATCGCTGCGCAAAAGTCTGATTCAAAAGCCTTTTTTGAAAACGCATCTTTAAGCCTAAAAAATGCAATCTGCACAATGAGCAATCTTGAAGCAAATGCCATAACACTAAGCGACGCACAACGCATACTTGGCGCAAAGCCGGAACATTCTCAGCTTGTTTTGGATATTAAAATTTACTTTGAAGGCGCAGATGCAATTTCGTACGGAGCCTACACTCCGCAATCTGCAGAGCTTGAAAAGCTTTGCGCAAAACTTTTTGAAATATGCGAAAAACTATCTTAAAATTTTTAATACTTTTTGCATCTATAATTTCTTTGCAAACTTTGCATGCGCAAAGTGCGGACGAATTTTTTGACTTGGGGCTGCGCCAATTTGAAAAACAAGATTATAAACTTGCAGCAGAAAATTTTGAAAAAT
>JAVBSE010000023.1:0-4874 GCA_031547315.1 Opitutales bacterium | reverse complement strand
CTTCATTCGAAAGTCTAGCTTTTGTAGAGGCAATGAGCCCTGTCAATTTTTCTTGCTCTTTTGTTAGGCGTTTTTTTTCTGCTTCAACGTCAATACTGTCAGACAAATCTAGGCAAACAGTGCCAAGTTCGCAAAGGCTTGCAGGGTAGTCGCCAAGCTTATCAATTGCTTCAAGGCTTGCGGCGCCAACAAGTTTTTTGAGCTTTTCTGCATTTTTAGAAATTACTTCGGCATTATTTTTATCTGCCAAGTAGTAAAGCTTAACATCACGCTTTGTAGCCAACTTATATTGAGCTTTAAGCGCTCTTGTTTTTGTAACAAAGTCACGCAGGTCTGACATTTCTTTGAGGGCTGCGGCGTCTGCAAAAATGCCATTTGCGCTCAATATTTCTTCAAACTGCAAACTTTCATTTTGTATGAAAGTTTCTTCAGAGCCAAAGCCCATAGAGTGCCACAATTCTTCAGTAATAAATGGTGCAAATGGGTGTAGCATTTGAAGCACTTGCCTTATGCACAAGTCTTGAACAGCAAGCACTGTTTCTTTTGCGCTTTCATCAGAAAGTCTGGACTTTGAAACTTCAAGATACCAGTCGCAAAAGTCTGTCCAAAAGAAGCCATAAAGCCTTTGAGTGATAGAGCTGAACTGATAATTTTTGTAATCTTCATCAATTGCTTTAGCGCAGTCTAGCAGTGTTGAAATAATTGCCTTGTCGTCAACATCAAGCTTTGATTTGTCTATTCTTGAAAGTATTTTTTCTAGGCTGGAATTGTCTGCAATCTCGCCAGACATTTGGCGGAAGCGGCAAGCGTTCCAAAGTTTATTGCAGAAGTTTCTGCCAAGTTCCACTCTTTCTTCGCTAAACAAAATATCTTGTCCTTGCGCAGCGCAGCTCATAACGCCAAAGCGTAGGCCGTCTGCCCCATATTTTGCAATAAGGTCTAGAGGGTCGGGCGAGTTGCCCAAGCTTTTAGACATTTTGCGCCCCTGCATATCTCTTATAATTCCGGTAAAGTAAACGTTCTTAAATGGGATGCGTTTTTGCTGGTCGCCATCAAGAAGTTTTAGGCCTGCCATAATCATTCTTGCAACCCAAAAGAAGATAATATCAGGGCCTGTTACAAGGTCGCTTGTTGGATAGAAATAATCAAAGCCTCTATCTTTCATATCTGCTTGATTAGGCCAGCCTAAGATGCCAAAAGGCCAAATCCAAGAGCTTGCCCAAGTGTCAAGAGAGTCTTCATCCTGCTTCCAGTTTTCTAAATCGGCAGGTGCTTCAACGCCAACATAAACATGCTGTGGATTTTCAAAGTCAGGATTTTCAATTCCCTTTTTGTACCAAACAGGAATGCGGTGCCCCCACCAAATTTGGCGGCTTATACACCAGTCTCTGATATTATCAAGCCAGTGAATGTAAGTTTTTTCCCAGCGTTTTGGCCAAAATTTTATAGTGCCATTTTCTACAACTTGCTTCGCTTCTTCAATGCAAGGATACTTCAAAAACCATTGGTCAGACAAGCGGGGCTCAATAACAACGTTGCCGCGTTCAGAATAGCCTACGTTATTTTCGTAATCTTTTACTTCTGAAAGTTGGCCCATTTCGTCTAGCATTTTAACAGCTTTTTTGCGTGCTTCAAATCTGTCGAGCCCTTCAAATTCTGGGCCTGCAAGCTTGTTCATTGTGCCGTTAGGGTTTAGCACGTCTATAATTTCTAAGTTGTGACGCTTGCCAATTTCAAAGTCGACAGTGTCGTGCGCAGGTGTGATTTTTAGTGCGCCTGTGCCAAAGGATATATCAACATCTTTATCTGCAATGATTTTAATTTGCGCTCTTGGGAAAGGGCGGTAGCAGTGCTTGCCAATGTACTTTGCGTATTTTTCGTTTTCAGGATTAACTGCAAGTGCAGTGTCGCCCATAATTGTCTCTGGGCGTGTTGTGAGCACTTCAATAAATTCACCCGGGTTTTCTACAATTTCGTATTTTACTTTGTAGATTTTACCTGCCTGAGGCTTCATTATTACTTCTTCGTCAGAAATTGCGGTAAGGCTGGCAGGGCACCAGTTGACCATGCGCTTTCCTCTGTAGATATAGCCTTCTTTATAAAGGCGCACAAAGGCTGTGAGCACTCCTTTAGAATAGTCGTCATCTAGGGTGTGCACTTGGGCAGACCAGTCGCAAGAGGCGCCCAGTTTTTTAAGCTGCTCTATGATTATGCCGCCATGTTTGTCGCGCCACTGTTTTGCACGTTCAATAAATGCATCGCGCCCTAAAGAGCGTGGGTCTACACCTTCTGCTCTGAGCGCACTTTCAACTTTAACTTGGGTTGCAACGCCTGCGTGGTCTGTGCCAGGCACCCAAACAGCAGATTTACCCGACTGTCTTGCACGCCTAATAAGTATGTCTTGAATTGTATTATTTAAGACGTGCCCCATTGTCAAAACGCCTGTAACATTTGGTGGTGGTATGGCAATAGAGTATGCCTCTTTAGAATTGTCGGGCTTGCCTTTAAAGCAGTCTGCTTCAATCCATTTAGAGTACCACTTGTTTTCGACATTTGTCGGCGTATATGCTTTTGAAATTTCGCTCATAAATTTATTTACTAAAACCCCTCATAAAACGCTCAAACTTCCTTACTGTCAAACAATTTTCTGAAAGTCAAAATACTATTTGCTTGTGAAAGAGAATCTTTTGCTTAAATCTTTTTGTTTATGAATTCTCAAAATTATACAAGAGATTATGCTGAAAAATATACTCATCAGCTTGCACAGGAAAGAACAAGTTTTATCAAAAAAACTTATATGCACCTAGCTATGGCAATAGTGTTTTTTGCCGCAATAGAATGCTTTCTTTTAAGCTGGAGCGGCTCAAGAGAACTTGCTGCAAAAATGACACAAGGCAACGCCTGGCTAGTAGTTCTTGGCGCTTTTATGCTTGTGTCTTGGATTGCCGATTCTTGGGCAAGGTCTGCAACAAGTTTGGCAATTCAATACGCAGGGCTTACACTTTATGTTGTGGCAGAGGCTATAATTTTTATGCCGCTTATGCTTGTGGCAGACGCCGTAGCCCCTGGTGCAATACAGCAGTCTGCAATTATTACAGGCGGACTTGTTGTGGGGCTTACTTGTACAGTGTTTTTCCTCAAAAAAGATTTTTCGTTTTTGCGCCCTGCAATTGTAATTGCGTCATTTGTTGCGCTTGGAGCAATTGTTTGCGCAATTCTTTTTAAGATAGATTTAGGCTTATGGTTTTCTCTTGCTATGGTTGCTTTGGCAGGCGCTGCAATACTTTATCAGACAAGTGCAGTCATGAGAGATTACAGAAGCGACCAATACGTTTCTGCAGCGCTGGGGCTGTTTGCGTCGATAGCCTTGCTTTATTGGTATATCTTAAGAATTCTAATCAGCAGAAGAAACAGTTAAATAAAATTTAGTTCAAAATTTAAAGCTCTTGCAAAATTTGCTTGAGCTTTTTTTTGTGAAAAATAGTCTCAGTCAAATGAAAAAGTTTCTTACATTCTTACTTACAATAGTTTCAATATTTTCTTTTGCATTTGCTGAAGGCAAAAAATCTGAACGCAAAATAGCAGTGCAGACCTACACGTTTGTGGATTCTCCGCTAGACGAACTTCCTGAAATTCTAAAAGAAGTGGGCGTAGATACAATTGGTGCATCGGGCGGGCTTTTCTTAAGCAAAAAATACCCCAATGTGCGCTTTAATGCAGGTATGAATGCCGAGCAGCGTGAATACGCAAAAAAGATACTTGCAGACAATAATATCAAACTTGCATCTTATGGCGTTGTAGGTTCAAAAACTAAGGGCGATGTAGAAAATTTGTGCAAATTTGCAAAAGAATTTAATTGCCCTGTAATCATCACAGAAGACAAGCCGGAGCAGTTTCCGTTTTGGGATGAAATTGGCCCCAAATATGGCGTAAAAATGGCAGTGCATAATCATGCAAAAGATCAGCCAAATGGTTACTACAATCCTGAATATGTTTTAAGCATAATTAAAGACTACAAAAATATTATGGCAGCTGCCGACAATGGGCACTGGGCAAGATCTGGCGTTTCCAGCGTTGCAGGCTATACTTTGCTAAAGGGCAGGCTTGCTGCAATACACTTTAAAGATATGAATAAATTTGGAGAACTTAATGCAAGATGCGTTCCCTTTGGCACAGGCAAAAATGACGTTCCTGCAGCGCTTAAATACCTTGATTCAATAGGCTACGACGGTTTTTTTGTAATAGAGTACGAAGGCACAAAACATCCTGTTAAAGAAGTAAAAGAGTGCGTGGAATTTTTGCGCAAAAACTAAGTAAAGTTTGGTTTAAATAGAAATTACCAAAGTGGGCAGAGCTTTTCGGAGTCTGCCCATCCGTATTTTTTGTCAGCAGTTTTAACAAAAATATATTTGCCATGAGTCTTTAAAATGCGAACAGACTTTCCTTTTTCAAGCGCGCCCACCGCAGGTGCATTGGCAGCTGGCGAAATTTTAAGCAACACATCATCGCTAAGTGCAAAGGCAGTGTTAGAAGCGTCTTGCCAGTAGATAACACCGGCAAGAGAAAGTAAAAAATTAAGGCCGAAAATTGCAGCAAAAACTCTTGGCAAATTAGATTTTTTCTTTTGCCAAAACGCTAAAACACAAAGCAGAAGCGTAAGCCAAAAAGACAGGATTGCAAAAAATATCCATTCAGTATTTGAAAGACTTGTGAAAAGCAAATTAGAGAATTTTTTTGAAAAATTTTGATTTGCTCCATCAGAGATTTCTGCGAGCGCTTCTGCAATTTTCAAGTCTCTTGGCGCAAGATATTTTGCACGCTCTAAGTTTAATTTTGCATAGCCTGTTTCGTTTAATTTTTTGTAAGTCAGCCCC
>JAVBSE010000088.1:0-9242 GCA_031547315.1 Opitutales bacterium | reverse complement strand
TGTTGAACCAAATGCGTTTACAGATAAATTTTCGTCTTTGTAGTTGTCGTGCTTATTTAAGAATACTGCATCTGCGTTGGGTGCAGATTCTTTTATGTCTGCGCTAAAAATGTAGCGAATTTCTGTTTTTTGCTTTTTCCAGTTCAAAATTTCCGGATTAAAATGATCGGCGTGGCTGTGGCTTGCAAAAACGTAAAGCGCTTTTGATGAACTTAGAACTTGCGCTAATTTACTGGATTCTGCTGGGTTTGCTTTGTCTTTATAAAAGTCAAAAATAATGTTGAAATTTTGAGTCTCAAGAATAAATCCGCTATGATAAATGTAGGTCAAATTCATATTGGATTAGCGTAAGATTTTAATTTTTTTTGCGCAAGTGTTTTTCTTAAAAAAGCTTCTGTTTTGGTCGATAAAAAAGCGTTGTAATTATTTTAAGAACTGTAATAATAATCGGCTTTTAAAAAGGTTTACTATGGGCAAACTAAGAGTAGGTGTTGTTGGCGCATCCGGATATGCCGGAATAGAGCTTATGAGAATTTTGGGCAGGCACAAGAATGTGGAACTTCTTGCTGTGTCTTCGCGTTCGCTTGAAGGCAAGGCTGTGGTTGAAGACATGCCGTCTTTGAGGCATATTTTTGCGGAAGACTTTAAGTTCATTAAAAGCGACCCTGAGGTTCAGGCAAAAATGGACAATATCGATGTTTGGTTTTTGGCGCTTCCTCATGGCGTTGCTGCAGAGTATGCTAAGGCGTTTTTAGACGCAGGTAAAACTGTTATAGATTTGTCGGCAGACTTTCGCTTGAGTTCTCTTGAAAGATACAAGGAATATTACAAAGAAGAACATCCTGCGCCAGAGCTTTTGCTTAAAGGCAAATACATAATCCCAGAGCTTTTTGATATTGCTGCAGGCGAAACTTTAATCGCTTGCCCGGGCTGCTATCCTACAAGCATTTTGCTGCCAATGATTCCACTTTTGCGTGAGAAGGTTGTGTCTGGCTCTGGCATAGTTATAAACAGTTACAGCGGAGTTTCGGGCGCAGGGCGCAAGGCAGATATTGCTTATTCTTACTGTGTGAGAAATGAGTCTATGATGGCTTATGGCTTGCCCAAGCACAGGCATTTATCTGAGATTGAAGAGCAGCTTTCTCTTGCGGCGTCTGCAGATGTAGTTGTGCAGTTTAGTCCGCATTTGTCGCCAACAACACGTGGCATTTATACAACTATTGTTGTGCCGGCAAAATTTGCGGGAGTGGAAGAAGTTTACAAGGTTTGGAACAAGTATTATGCAGGCAAAACTTTTGTGAAGGTTTTAAAGTCTGGCACTTGTCCTGATTCTTTGTGTGTTAGTGGCACAAATAGGGCTGATATCAGTGCAGTTTATGATGAGCGCACAAAAAATTTAATCATCACAAGTTCTATTGACAATCTCATTAAAGGCGCAAGCGGGCAGGGCGTTCAGATTATGAACAAGATGTTTGGCTTTGATGAGGCAGAGGGGCTTTTATAGTTCAAAAAAACAATTTAAAAAAAGAGGTGCAAAATGGCTAAAGATTATACAATCACAATTTCAGACAAATGCGCAGGGCTTGCAGAAGTTCCTGGTTTTATGCTTGCGGGCGTTGCTTGCGACATCAGAAATAAGAACGATATGTCTCGTCTTGACCTAGCTGTTATCAGACCCGATAAGCCTTCAGTTTGCGCAGGCGTTTTTACTACTAACGACGTTAAGGCGGCTCCTGTTTTGGTTGATATGGAGCACTTAAACCACTCTTGCGGAGTGGGCGCAATTGTTGTTAACAGCGGCAACGCAAATGCCTGCACCGGCGAAGCGGGAATGAAGGCGGCACTTGCAATGTGTGAGCGTGTCGCAAAAACTTTAGACTTAAGCCCCACTCAGGTTTTGGTTTGTTCTACTGGCAGAATTGGTGCGCAGATGCCTATGGAAAAAATCGCAAAAGGTATTGACGAGGCTTGCGGCTCTTTAAACAGCACAAAGCAAAGCGGCGTAAATGCGGCCGAAGCTATTTTAACTTCTGACACAAAAATCAAAGTTGTTTGTGCAAAAGTTCTTTGCGAGGGTAGAATGTTTACGCTTGCAGCAATGGCAAAAGGCTCTGGCATGATAGAGCCAAATATGGCTACTATGCTTGCTTTTGTGGGCTCTGATGTTGATATGTCGCAGGCAACTTTGAAGGCTGCTTTGGCTTATGCTTCTTCTAAATCTTTTAACAAGATTACTATTGATGGCGATATGTCTACTAACGACACTGCGCTTGCAATATGCTCTGGTGTTAGCGGAATATTTATTGAACCCGGCACCGTTTTATTTAGCGCATTCCAAGAGGCTCTTACTTTAGTTTGCAAAGAGCTTGCACGCAAAATGGTTGCCGATGGCGAGCGCATTACAAAGGTTGTTGAAATGCGTGTTGAAGGTGCAGCTTCTGCCGAGCAGGCAGAAAAAATTGCACGTGCTATTTGCAATTCTTTGTTGGTAAAATCTTCTTGGTATGGCAGCGACCCTAACTGGGGCAGAATTTTTGACGCAGCTGGTTATGCAAAAACAGGTATGAAGTTTGAAAAATCAGATATGTTCTATAATGAGACTCCTGTGATTTTAAAGGGCGAACCTCAGGACAGTCTAAAGCCGCAGTGGAAAGAAATTGTTGCGAAAAAAGAATTTGTTATCACGCTAAATTTAAATATGGGCGACTATAGCGAATCTATTTTGGCAACAGATTTGTCTGAAGCTTACGTTGACTTTAATAAGGGCGAATAACTATGCAAAAACATTTAGAATCTGTTATGAAAAAGGCAGGCATCTTGATAGAAGCTTTGCCATACATACAAAAATTTAGAGGTTCTACCATGGTAGTAAAATATGGCGGAGCTTTCATGGACGACCCTGATCCTTTTGTGCGCGGCAGCGTTGCTCAAGACATTGCATTTTTGGCTGCAGTGGGAATTAACGTTGTGATAGTGCATGGCGGCGGCAAGGCTATCAGCAGGGCTATGGAAAAATCCGGACTTAAGGCAGAGTTCAAAAATGGCATGCGTGTTACAGACGGGCCCACAGTAAAGATTGTTGAAAATGTTTTAAATAACGAAATCAATAAAGAGATTTGCGAGCTTCTTGCCTCAAGCAAGTGCGAGGCTGTTTCTTTGATAGGCAACAATATTTTGGGCTGCGAAAAACATTTGTCTAAAGACGCAGACGGCAATGAAATTGACTTGGGTTTTGTTGGCAAAATCACAAAAGTAAAAGCAAAGCTCATCAAAAAAGCCATATCAGAAGGCAAGACTCCTGTTGTTTCGCCTATTGCGCTAGATGACGATGACCAGCCTTACAACACAAATGCAGATGTTGCGGCTTCTGCAGTTGCCTCTGCCCTAAAAGCAAGGCGTTTGGTTTATTTGTGCGACATCCCGGGGCTCCTAAGAAACCCTAAAGACCCTGATACTCTCATTTCAACGCTTCATGTTGACGAGGTGGAAAATCTTAAGAAAATCGGCATAGTGGGCGGGGGTATGCTGCCTAAGGTTGACAGCGCAGTTGATGCAATCAGAAATGGCGTAAGGCGTGTTCACTTAATTGATGGTTATATGCCCCACAGCTTGCTCTTAGAAATATTTACTGACAAGGGTATTGGTACGGAGATTGTATCTCAATGAAAACAGCGCAAAAATACGAAAAATATTTGATGAACAACTATGGCACAAGGACGCTTGAACTTGTGCGTGGCAGCGGCTCTTATGTTTGGGACGACACTGGCAAAAAATACTTAGATTTTGGCGGAGGCATTGCTGTTTTAAGTTTGGGGCACTGCAACAAAAACTTAAACAAGGCATTGTGCAAGCAGGCAGAAACTTTAGGGCATACAAGCAATCTTTTTTTGGTAAAGCCTCATGCAGACTTGGCCGAAAAACTGGTCTCTGAACTTGGCGCAGGCAAAATTTTCTTTTGCAACAGCGGCGCAGAAGCAAATGAAGCTTTGCTTAAAATTGCAAGGCTGCAGGGTGCAAAAGTTTCCGGCAAAGAGGGCAAAAAAGTCCGCATAGTAAGTGCTATAAATGGCTTTCATGGGCGTACTTTGGCAACGCTTAGTGCAACAGCTCAGGAAAAAATCCAAAAAGGTTTTGCGCCTATAGTTCCTAATTTTTCTTACGCAGAATATAATGATATAAAGAGCTTAGAAAAGCTTATGGCAGACGATGTTGCTGCAGTAATTCTAGAGCCCATTCAGGGCGAAAGCGGCGTACTGCCCGCCACAAAAGAATTTCTAAAAGCCGCCCGCAAACTTTGCGACAAATATGGCGCAATGCTTTTCTTTGATGAAATTCAAACGGGCGTAGGGCGTACAGGCAAATTTGCGGCCTTTCAAAAATTTGGCGTAAAACCGGACGGAATCTCTTTGGCAAAGGGCTTGGCAGGGGGCTTTCCTATTGGCGCAATTTGGCTGCAAAGCAAATTCACAGATTTGTTCACACCTGGGTCTCATGGCACAACTTTTGGCGGCAATGCTTTGGCTTGCGCTGCGGGCTGTGCAGTTTTAGATGAAATTAAATCTAAAAAACTTTGTGAAAATGCAGATGTTTTGGGCAAGCTTTTGCTTTCGGGCTTAAAAGATATTGCAAAAAAATATCCGCAAAAAATTAAAGAAGTAAGAGGCATGGGCTTAATGATAGGCGTTTTATTTACAGATAAATTTGTGAATGCTTCTGTGAATTTGGCCTTGCGTGAGGCAGGCTTGATTTTGATTCCGGCAGGTGCAAACGCTTTAAGATTTTTGCCGCCGCTAAATATTAAAAAATCAGAAGTTTTAAGCGCACTTAAGATATTCGAAAAAACGATAGGAAATTTATGAGGTCATTTTTAAAAGAAACAGATTATTCTGTTGAAGAAGCAAAAGAAGTTTTTGCAATCGCAGAGCGTTATAAAAAAATGCGCAGCGCAGGCAGAATAGATGTTCTTAAAGACGAGTCTTGGGGGCTGATATTCTTTAAAAAGAGCACACGCACAAGACTTTCTTTTCAGGCAGGCGTTTATGAACTTGGCGCAAATCCTATGATACTTGAGGCAAACGATTTGCAAATTTCAAGGGGCGAATCTATTGAAGACACTGCCAAAGTTATGGGCAGATACTTGCATGGGCTTGTTATACGCGCTTACGAACACTCTGTTGTTGAAGACTTTAAAAAGTATTCAGGACTTCCTGTTGTAAATGCGTTAACAGACGCCTTGCATCCTTGCCAAAGCTATACAGACATCTTCACAATGATGGAGCACTTTGGGAAAGGCAAACCAACGCTTGAAGCAATAAAGGGCAAGAAATTTGTTTTTTACGGAGATACAGCCTGCAATATGGCTTACTCTCTTGCGCTTGCAGGCGGTATGTTTGGCTTGGAAGTTGTGCTTTCTGGCCCTGAAGAATTTAGACCTTCTAAAGAGCTTGATAATTTCTTTACAGAAGCAAAAATTGCCCCAACTTGGAGCTTTGAAACAGACCCTCTTAAGGCAGCAAAAAATGCAGATGTGCTTTATACCGATGTTTGGGTAAGCATGGGCAAAGAAGAAGAAAAAGCTGCACGCTTAAAGCAAATGGCGCCATATCAGGTTAATGAAAAGCTTTTTGCAAATGCAAAGTCTGACGCAATTTTTATGCACTGTTTGCCTGCGCACGCCGGCGAAGAAGTAAGCGAGGGTGTTCTTAAAAGCGACAAGAGCATTATTTTTGACGAGGCTGAAAATCGCCTGCACGTTCAAAAGGCAATCATTACTCAATTAAAAAAGTAATTAAAATTTAGATAAAAGGCGGGCAAAATCCCGCCTTTTTTGTTTTTAAGCTGCATTATTTATTGACAGGCATTTTACTATGTTTAGATTAGTTTAAAAAAATTTATGCCTAATCAAAGAAAAGCCGGGAAGCGTTTTTTTGGGGTCTGGTTAGACGGATCAAAACAAAAACAAATAGATGAAATCATAAAAGCAAAGCAGCTCAATAAGACTGAGTTTGCTCAGTATGCTTTTTACATTGCAGTGCAGGAGCTCTTGACTATGCCGGAAGCCGCTGCTTTTGAAAAATTGCAAATGGTCAAAGCTTTATACGCCAAAGACAAGGGTGTAGGGGGCAGAAAACCAGGAACAAAACTAAAGCCAAAGACTGTGCAGTCGGCAGAGAGCGCAAAAAACTCTAAATTGTGCGATTCTGTAATTGCAAAAGTTGCAAAAAAAATGGCTTCAACAATGGTTAAAAAGTAAAATTTTTCTAAGAACAAAATTAGTTTAGAATAAATTGTGCGCATATTCCAAGAGTTTGCTGAGCAAATTTTTGATATGCGTTTTTCTTTGTAAAAAATACAGTATGGAAAATTTTTTCTCGACAGGGTGTAAAATACTAAGTTTAATTTTTTTAAATTAGGAGATTTGAACAGTTGACAAATCTTTAGCGTTTAAATTAAATCACAATCGGGAAGAACGACTATTAATTGTATTAACTTGTTAAATTGAAAAATTTTATGGAGAAATTCTTTTTAAAAAAAATAGCGTTTTGCTTCTTCTTATTCTGCTATGCTTTTGCAAGCTACGCCCAGCAAACTTGGGAAACAAGTTGGGATAGAGCTCTAGAAAAAGCAGAAAAATCTAACAAACAAATTTTGCTTCTTGCAGGCACCAAGTATGGCATTGATTACAGCCTAAAGAATGCAGATGTCTTTAAAGACAAAGATTTTAAGGATTTTGCAAGAGACTATTTGATTTTGCTGAAAGTAGAAACCAGATGGGAGAAAAAATCAGAGAAATATCTTATAGTTTCAAAAGCCAATGAGGCTCTTGAGGGTAAAATTTATATGTATTCAAGTGAAATACAATTGTATGATCCTAAAACGAGCAAGTGGCAGGGGATATATTTATACAAGAACTCTGTTGGGCGTTCTACAAGCAGTAGGTCAGAATATAAAGCTTCTGAAATGATACTTGCCGAAGTCAAAAAATTTGCAGGGGTTGAATCTATTATTACAGGCTGGGATGAAGATTATGAAACTACAATTGAAAGCGCAAAAAAGTCCAAAAAATTAGTGTATTTGCACTTCAATTACGCTACAGGCTATTATGGAAATTTTGACAGCTTAGTTGCCAATGGCGACTTCAAAAGATATGCAGACAAAAATCTGGAAAAAGTTTTAGTTAAGCATAACACCTCAAGCAGTCGCAATGCAACAAGTGAAAAATTTTATGATGTGCACAATAAACTTATCTCGCAGGTGAACCCAGATAAGTATACATATTTTATGCCTGCAATAATTGATCCTGTAAAAGAACTTGTACAGGTATTGCCGCCTAACATGCCGCAAGAGCAGCTAGTAAGAAATATAGAAGCCTTTAAGAACAACAAAAAATGTATTAGTACGCAAGGTAACGATTGGTATTTAGATTTTGAATTTGCTCTAAATAAAGCCGCAGCAGAAAAAAAGCCTCTTTTGGTTGTTTTTTCTAAAACTGCGCATTTTATGCAAAGAGAAATTTTTTCAGGGAATGCTTGGGTGCGTTATGCTTCTACTAATCTTGTTTGCGCTGCAGTTATGCCACCTCCAAGTATATTTGATGTGTCCAAAGAAACAGCACTTTACGAGGAAATTAAAAACGAATTTGGTGTTGGTAATTCCAGTTATGGCGGATATTCAGTTTTTATAATGAATCCTAAAAATAAAAATTGTGTCGAAATTGAAAAGAGTGAAGATGCTATTCAGTTGGCTTCAAGAGTAAGAGCAGCAGTTGAGGGCTTTGAAAAATGAATTTTTTAACAAACGCATTTATCCTATGAGAAAACTTTTATTTTTAATTGTATTTTCAATTTTTGCCTGTTTGCAGTTTCAGCTTAATGCTAATGAAAAATGGAATGGAATTGAAACTAAAAATTTATACGAATTTCCTATTAAAGAAGGGCTTTATAAGTCTGTTTGGACAGAAGATTTTGATTTTGCAGTTCCTATTGCATTAAAAGAAAATAAGCTGATTTTTTTTATATCGTCTCCCGGTGGCGAAAGTTATTTTGGAGACAGACTATATGGCGGATGGGAAGATAGCGTCTTGCAAAAATATATCGAAGAAAATTTTATATGCGTATTTGCATCTGTCACATCATATACAAATACAAATAGTAGTCGTTTTGCAGCAAAACATTTTGAATTAAGAAAAAGATTTAAAATGGGTGGGCATCCAGCAGGTGCTATCTTTAACCCCAGAACTGAAAAATTTACAAGCATTCATCCTAATCAAAAAACGGGATTAGGGCTAATTGATGATTTAGAAATAGCTAAAGAAAAAATTCTAAAAGACTATGAGCGCAAAAAAGTTTTGGATAATCCTGATGCAGTGGAAGAACCACAGCCTCCCAAACAAGGTAAATTTGGGGTTAAAATAAATTTTAAACGTCTGCCGTTAGATGGCTGGGCAGATGATATAGAAAAAACTCTAGAGCTTGCCAAAAAAAATAAAAAGATGATTCTTATTTGCTATCATAGTGATGTAGAGAATTATATTAAAAGCCAAAAATCATTAAATACTCCAGAATTTAAAGACTTTGTTAAGAAAAATTTTGAATGTGTAAAAATCAATTACATTCAAAAAATAAATGTAGGCGTATATAAATGGATACGTGATTATCCCGCAGGGAAAACAAAAATAGAGCAAGATCATATAGCGTTTCTAAAAAAATTTTCTGTAGAGGGACCTGTGTTTTTAATTTACGATCCCATTACAGGGAAGGTTAAAAAAAATTATCAAACTAATGAGGATTCTCCAGAAAGAATCTCAAGATTTGAATCAGATATTGCAAAACTCAAAGCAGAACGAGAAACTAATTTGTAGGATGAGGAAATTTCTTATATTTAGCATATTTCTTTTAAGCTCTTTATGCTTGCAGGCTAACGTTAAGATAACTGAGGCTAGCGGCAGGGTTGAATCAATTGATGTATATCATTTCCCCAATCTTGCAAAGCAGGACGACTTATATAAATCTGTCTGGACAGAAAATTTTGATAAGGCCGTTTTAATTGCTCAAGAACAAAACAAGCTGCTTGTTATTGTATTTACAAATTCGCCAAATAAGTTTTTTGGAAATGACGCCTTTGCGTGCTGGCAAGATGATGAGCTAAAAAAATATATCGAAGAAAATTTTATTTGCGTAATGCTTTCTGTAAAATACACAGAACATGGAATGAACCCTAACAGCACTAAGTTTGCTGAAAGG
>JAVBSE010000202.1:0-3025 GCA_031547315.1 Opitutales bacterium | reverse complement strand
AAATATTAAAACTGTTTTAATACAGAACTATTTTTGGCTTGGATCTGAAACACAGCCCATAAAACAGATTAAATTTGTTGCATTATCTACAACAAAAAATGCAAAAGGCCTATCTATATTATTTGTCCTTAAAGGAATTCCAAACATTCCATGCTTAGTTTCTACAGGGTCTGCTTTTTTAGTTTTTGCAGCAAGATTAAAAACAGTCTTATTATAAAAATTGCTTAGCGCCTTGCCTTTTAAATCAGCAGAAATTTTTGAAAAATCTGCATTGTCTGAAAAAGCTGTTTTAACACCAAAGGTTTTTAAAAGCGGCAGCAGCGAATATGCAGAAGAATTTAATCTAAAGCTTGGCAAAGATATTGCAGAGGTTTGGCAGTCTGTTGCACTTAACTTTTTTAACATCTGCAAAAATAAAGAAGGCTTCAATGTTGCAAGCGCAGATTGCACTGAAGTTTCAGGCAGAATAATTATTAAAGACAAAGTGTCGCCGGCATAAGGCAGCTTAAAGGCGTAAAAGTCGTCTGTCATTAAATAGTTAAAATCTTTTCCTTCAGAGTTTAGCACAGGCACTTCTATCTTAGTGTCTTTATTCACATTAAAGATACGAGTATCTTTTTTGCTTGTGCTAAAATGCTTCCAATTTCCATCAAAATACGCAAGGCTCTGGAAAATAAATAAGTCTGCAGACCTCATTTGCCCTACTTCAAAATATGCAGGCACAAGATATTTTGCATACTGGTTTATTGTTTTGTTAACAATATCCATAGAGGCTCTTGCGTTTTCAAAATTTACGCTTTGCACAATTGCCTTAGTTTTTTCCATGTCTGTTTTTATTGTTGGCGCAAGAACAATATCGTCTTCAACGCACAAAGACATTTGCGTAAAAATCTGTGCATTTGCAGTTGTATGCTTTTTAAAAGCGGCATTCAGAGAATTTAGCTCTTCAATCAGCATCTCTTCTTTTGCGGGAAATTTCATTGCTGTTCTTATTTCCAAGGCAGTTTGCCCATCCGCAGCAAGATACAAAGCTGCAAGACTTTCATACACAGATGTAGGAGAAAAAACTAAATTGCCTGTCTTGCAAGAAGCATAAAAAACATCAAAAGCCTTAAACGCCAAATCATTATTTTTTAACACCAAAGACTTTGAAAGTTCCTGCGCCCACAAAGACGCAAAAGACACTGCAAAACTTGTAAAAACTAAAAATCCTCTTTTAACCATCAGGCGAATACTGACTCAAAAAAAAAATTATGAAAGAAAAAATTTAAAAAAAATTGCTAAAACACCATTTAAAAATTTCTTGCAAACCTTGCAAAAATTTGGTTATTTTGTAGTAATATTTCTTTATATAGACAGGGTTTATCCTATCTTATTGAAATTCACACACATATATGAGCAAACGCACCACACACATTTTACTAGTTCTGTCACTATGCCTTGCATTTATATTGCTGTACTTTTGTATAGCAACAGATTCTTATAGCTTACGCTTGTTTGCAGGGTTTGGTCAGGCGGCAATCTTTATATTTAACATTACCATTTTAGTTCATAAACACATAAGAAGTGTAAATTCAAACACATCTGTCTTAGGTTCTTTGCCTGTTAATATTTATATTTTTAAAAAAAATGGAGATCTTGTTTTTTCTTCAACCACCCACCCAGAAGCCTTTGATTTAGGCAAAGAGAGCGATTTTCAGAAAAATTTTAAAAACTTTTTTGACAGCCACAAAGAAATTTTAAACCTGCAAAAAGATGCTTCTTTAGAATTCAGATATAATGGAGAACTCCGCAAGGGCATATTAAGAAGAGTCTCTAATTCTATTTATGGGAATGACGTTTTCATATTCACAACAATGAATGTCTCTGACCTTAGCGATATCAGAAGCAACCTAAAAAACACTGAAGATCGCTTAGAAGACGCAAACAAGTTTTTAAGAGTAATTATAGACTATATTCCTTGTGGAATTTTCATAAAAAATTACAGCGATAAAGGAAAATACATTCTTGGAAACAAATTCTTCAGAGATAATCTAAGTTTCTACAGAAGCAGTGTTGGAGGCGATATTGAAGGCAAAACAGACTTTGATGCCTTCCCCTATGAACTTGCACAAAAATTTATTGACGACGACTACAAAACCATAAAAGAAGGCGGCGTTATAAAACTCGTAGACAATCTGAAATCTATTTCCGGAGAAGAAAAAATATTCCAGATAACAAAGACTTCTCGGAAAATGGAAAATGGAGACACTTTTCTTTTTGGTTTGTGCGTAGATATTTCAGACCTTGTGAAGCAACAAGAAATTATTAACACGTACTCTGAGCAACTAAAACTCTTTAACGAATGTTTGGGACGCTCTATTTTTGCTTCAGACAAAAACCAGCTTTTCAATGATATTTTGGGCTTTGTAAGTAATGCCCTTGGCGCAGACCACGCTTATGTTTTTAAGTGTGATACAGCACAAAAAACTATCAATCATATTGCACAGTGGTGCAAAGACCCTGCATATTATAAATCAGATGAAGAGCTCCCTCATAGCTCGCCCGATATTGATGTTTGGATAGAAACGCTCTCTAAGGGAGAGCTTATTATTGCAGAAGATATGTCTTCAGTAGAAACTGCAGAATTTGAAAATCTTGATAAAATTGAAGCAGCAAAAGACATTAAAGCCCTAATAGTTTCCGGCATAAAGCATGAAGGCAAACTCTTGGGCTTTTTGAGCGTAGAATTCTTAAAAGATAAGCACAAGTTTTCAGAATCTGACCACAATCTCATTAAAACCAGCGTAAAGATTCTTGAACTTGCCCTTGAGCGTCTTGAAAATCAAGATATTGCAGAAGAAGCAAGCAGAATGAGAGATTTAGTTTTCGACTCTCTAGACATTCCAATTATGCTTTTAGACACAAATCTAAAGCTTATAAGCGTAAATACGGCAGCCACAAAATTTGCCGGCTCTGACGCACAAACAATGCTTTCAAAACCTTGCCATGAAACAATTTGCAAAGGCCTTTATGACCCTCTTAC
>JAVBSE010000143.1:0-6767 GCA_031547315.1 Opitutales bacterium | reverse complement strand
GGAAATGCAGTAGAAACTGTACTTTCAGGAGCAAATCCCAGCGAAGGCAAAACTATCAAAATCTATGACGCATTTTTCAAAAATGCTAAAGGTGACGACAAGCTTCTAAACTCAAGAAGCACTGTAATTGTACACGAAGTGGCGCATTTGATAGGCTTACATTCAGATGAAGAAACTGAAATGATAAATTCAGCAGAATCGATACGAAACTTTACACTTTTAGCTTGTAATTTAGTATCAGAAAAAGACCTTTTTGCTGAAAGTGGGGATATAAATTCTTATAATTCTGAAAAGAAACTTGTAGGTAAAGATGGCGAACTCCCTTACGACCCAAATCAACCCAAGATTGAAAATAAAAATACAGGATACGAAGATAAATCTAATGTAAAAATATTACTTCCTTCAGAAGCTAAAATTGAAGTGACAATTGCGACAGGAACAACAATAAGACATTCAGAGTATATGGGAAAAATTGTCCCTTACGAAACTAATAAGAAAAAAATCCCATTTGAAATTAATTGTAAATGTAAGTACGAACGAAAAATTGTTGAATTTGCTAAAATTGAAAAACTAATTTCAGATGAGCAGAAAAAAGATTTATTTGCTAGAAAATCAATAGGTGAAGAAGGTTTTGAAATATCACCAAAATGGTCGGAAAATGAATGTGTAATTTCAAAATTAGATAAAACTTCATTATTTTTTAACGGAAAAAAACTTTCGCTTTTGAAAAATGACAAAGAAGTAAAATTTTGGAAAGCATATGCAGGAGCAAAAAATTTTCAAAGCCCTGTTCATCAACAGGTGAAAAATAAAGGACCTTTACCAGAAGGACAATATCAAGTTTTGCAAAGCAATATTCAATTTTGGAAAGATGCAACTTTTTGGCGAAAAGTAATCGCTCAAGTCGGGCTTGGCGTTTGGAAGGGCGGAACAAATTCTTGGGGTAAAGGGCGAGTTTTATTAACTCCAGATAAAAAAAATAAAATGTATGGACGTGATGGATTTACTATTCATGGGGGAGTTGATCCATATTCTCAAGGATGTATTGATCTTGTTCAAAATGAACTTGATTTTATAAGTGACTTTAAGAAAATAGGTGTGGATATGATTTTGGAGGTTAAATATTAAAAAATTATTCTTAATATTAAGTTTTATTCTTGGAAGTATACTAGTTCTATTAGGTTTACTAATTTTAGGCGATGGTCTTACTGTATTTTTTTACCAAGAAGAATATTCATTTTATTTTGGAGCAGATGCTATGGGGTGGTCTTGGCAAACACCACTTAGATATATGACTGTTAGCATTATTTATGGAGTGTTTTTAATTTCTTCGGGAATGTGCGAAATATTCATAAAAAAAGAAATATTATCCTTTGCTCTTAAAGCATTGGTAGTCATTTTAATATTTGTTTTCATTCGTGTAGTGTAAAAGTCTTACAATCGTTATCAGCAAATGGATTGATGGCATTTTTTACGAGTGTCGATTAAAATTCAAAATATTGAATAGAAAATTATCACTTATCTTGATGGCCATTTTAATTATAAAAAATCAAGAAACGAAATTGATTTAAAATTTAATTTAAATAATTACTGCAAATGTAGCTTTAGGTGCTGCAGGAGCAGGAAAGGCTACTGATAATTTCACAATAACAGAAGGTGATGGATTTTCAAATATAAATCTGGGAATGTCACAGATTATGACAAGAGACCACGTGGAGAATCTGTCTTTAAAGACAAAGTGAAAGTTCCTGTCACAAATGATGAAGTAGAAGAACGACTTGGTATGAAAAATAAAAAATAAGCAATAAAGCTTGGCAGTATTTTACTGCCAAGCTTTATTTTTACTTTCTAAAATTTTTTCAATTGTTTCATCACTCGCATTGCGACGTTTTAAAAAATTGAAAATTTGCATATCATCAAACTTATAATAGCTGTCTATTTTATTCTTTATTGTTTCTTCATCATACCCTTTTCTTTTTAAATAACTATAAGAAGTATCATTTTTATAATTTGAAGGTTTTAATAAAGTTTCGTATTTTATGTATAATTGCAGGTATTGTTTTAATTTTTCAAAATCATATAATTTATTGGGGATAGAAAAATCTTTTCCATCTCTGTCTTTTTTCAGCACTATAATCTCTTGGGGCGCAACTATTTTCATTATCATTATAAGAGGATATGCCATAGAGCTTGGTTTATTTGATTTCTCGCGTCTTTCTAACTCTGCAATTTCTTTAGATAATTTTTCTTCACATTCTTTAAAGTAGTCTTCAATAATTTTTATTTTTAGAGCCTCAGCTCCTTTAAGTTTATCATCATTTTTATCTGCTTCATCATAAACGCCTTTATAAATTTCAGATAAAAAATATGCATAACGATATGTGTCAATTGAAGCATTTCTTTTTACTGAACATTCTAAAACATAAATAGCAAAGGCTTTATCTTTAGGCAGCATAAATCCGCAATAAAAATTTTTCCAAATATATTTTGAAAATAATTGCGTTTTAATAATTTCTTCAGAAAGTTCTGGGTCTTTTTTTATTTCATCATTTCCATAAAAAAATGTATATGTAAATATTCCTCCAAATTGAGAATTTTCATAAGGCGGTTCCTTGCTCAAAAAAATAAAATAATTATAAGCGTCGTTGAATTTATCTATATCTCTTTTGGTACCGATACCCTCAATATTTAAATATGCAAAATAATAATAAGGAGAACCCGAAGCATAAAAATTTTCTTTTCTGTACTCTTCTGCAGAAATTTTTGCCCATTTGTAGGCTAATTTTTCGTCTCTGATTATTGGATTAAAGCGCATTTCAAAATCGTTTGGAATGTCATTAAAATCGTCAGCAAGTTTTTGCCAGTTGAATCTGAAAAATATATCTTCTTCCGGATAGCCCATGTAGTAGAGCGAAATTTCCAAAGCACGCTGCCAATCTTTAGTTTTCTCAAACTCTGCCTCCATAAATTCAAGAGGATTTTTGTAATACGCCTCAGGCAAATCTTTGCGATTCATATTCTCTTTTACTTCTGCAAAAACATTTGTATAAAACAAAACGCAAAGGACTATTGTAAGTAGTCTGGATAAAATTTTAAATTTGAAACTAAGAAACCTCATAAAATCTTTTAAGATAAAAATTATTATATTATAATTTGGCTTTTAAACTCAAGAAATTTAAACACAAAAAAGGTCTGCGCTTGGCAGACCTGTTGTTTTTAAACTTTGCTGAAATTAGCGGTTTTCGTGACGCTGGCGCAACATGTTATTGAAAGCTGCTACCTTACGCTTACGACGTTTAACTTCGCATGGCTTTTCAAAGTAACGCTTCTGACGAATATCGCGAATAATACCTTCACGATCAATCTTCTTCTTAAGACGACGCAACGCCTTTTCCATAGCTTCACCTTTACGCATTCTGACTTCTACTGGCATTTGATTTTCACCGCCTTCCGCTATTTCTAAGATTAAAAAATCCCCTCTTTTTAGGGGGAAAGAAACTCCAATCTCTCAAAAGCGATTGTTCGCGTCAAGCGTTTTTTGAATTTTATATGAAAATAAAAGTTTTTTTACCAAATATCTTGCTTATTTATGAGACTACTCAATAAAGATATTCCCCTTTATGAAATACATATTTGTTACAGGTGGAGTAGTGTCGTCCTTAGGAAAAGGACTAACGTCAGGCACTATCGGCGCTCTTTTAGAAACTAGGGGCTTAAAGGTCAGAATGCAGAAGTTCGACCCATATTTAAATGTTGACCCAGGCACTATGTGCCCATTTCAGCATGGCGAAGTTTACGTTCTTAACGATGGCGCAGAAACAGACCTAGACCTTGGACACTACGAGCGTTTCACCCGCGGCGAACTTGGCAAAAAAAATAGCATGAGTTCCGGCCAAGTTTACGAAAATGTTTTAATGAAAGAGCGCAGGGGCGACTACCTTGGCAAAACAGTTCAGGTTATTCCGCACATTACAAATGAAATTAAAGACCGCCTTTATTCTTCAGGCGCAGGCGCAGACATACTTATTACAGAGCTTGGCGGAACTACAGGCGACATTGAAGGCTTGCCATTTTTAGAAGCTTTGCGCCAGTTTTCTTTAGAAGTTGGCAAAGAAAACGTACTTTTTATTCACGTTACTTTGATTCCTTATCTTAAAGCTGCAGGCGAGCTAAAAACAAAGCCATCTCAGCAGAGCGTTGCAAAATTGCGTGAAATTGGGATACAGCCAGACATCTTAGTTTGCCGCACAGAGCACCATATCACGCTTGATATGCGCCAAAAGCTTTCTATGTTTTGCAATGTAGAAGTTAAGGCTGTAATTGAAGAAATAGACGTTGAAACCTCTATTTACGAGCTCCCGCTTGCCCTTGCAAAAGAAGGCATGGACCAGCTTATTGTAGAAAAGCTGCACCTTGACGCAAAACCAAGCGACATGAGCGCTTGGAACGACATTGTACGCAAAATTAAGTTTCCTAAAAACAAGACAAAAATTGCAGTTGTAGGCAAATACATAGAGCTTCAAGACGCATACAAATCTGTTTATGAAGCCCTTGCCCACGCAGGCATTGGCAACGACTGCAAGGTAGAAATTGTAAAAGTAGACTCTGAAGAAATTGAAAAGCAAGGCGCTGAAAAAATCTTAAGCGGGGTAAATGGAATTCTTATCCCCGGCGGCTTTGGCGACAGAGGCATTGAAGGCAAAATTCTTGCCGCAAAATATGCTTATGATAAGAAACTTCCTTACTTTGGAATTTGCCTTGGCATGCAAGTGCTTGTTATTGGCTTTGCAAGAGAAGTACTTGGTTTAAAAGATGCAAACTCGCTTGAATTTGCGCCAGAAACTAAAAACCCTGTTGTAACAATAATGGAAGATCAAAAAGCTCTCACTAGCAAGGGTGCAAATATGCGCCTTGGCGCTTATGATTGCACGCTTACAGAGGGCTCTCTTGCTTATGAAGCTTATGGGCAAAAAGAAATTTCAGAACGTCATCGCCACAGGTATGAATACAATAATGATTATCGCAAGCAGCTTACAGACGCAGGGCTTGCAATTGGCGGCATAAACGAAAAGCGTGACTTGGTAGAAATTGTTGAAGTTAAGGGGCATCCTTGGATGCTGGGCGTACAGTTCCATCCAGAATTTAAGTCTAAGCCACTGGCTCCACATCCTTTGTTTGCAGCTTTCATTAAAAGCACAATTAAGTAAGAGCTGATTTAAGACTAAAATTTAAAGCCCGCACATGTAAAATTTGCGGGCTTTTTTATTTTTTTAACTTTCTCCAGCTAAAAACTTTTTAGAAGGCTTAAAAAGCTAAATACCAGCAAGTACTATTTTCTACCAAAACTGGTACTTTGAGCTATATCCCTTTGTCATACAACATTTTTTTAATATTCATCTTGACAAATACCAGTTTTAAATAAAACTAGTACTTGTGAAAATACCAGAAAATCCTCCTACATTTGAAAAGCTAAGTGAAGAAATCAAAAATAGTAAAATAGATTTTTTACAACTGCTTGCAACAAAGTTAGACGATGATAAGTATTTTAGCTATGATGATACAAAGTATCGCCCTATCCCAGATGCAATAAAAAATTTAGGCGGAGACAGAAATGCTTGGTGGTTTCGAATTCAGATTGACAGAATGGCAAAGTTTCAAACCTTGCCATTTCAATCTGCAAATAAAAACTGCTTCAAGTTTTTCACAGACAGTGCAGATATGCAAATAATGCACAATATGGACCTAAATGGAGGCGGAACTCTTGGTGTTTCAGAGTCGTTCCCAAATGAGAACGAGCGTAACAAATATTTTATATCCTCGTTGATTGAAGAAGCCTTTTACTCTAGCTATATTGAAGGCGCAGTTTCTACCAGAGAAATTGCAAAAAAAATGATTGCCGAAAATAGAGAGCCTAAAGACAAAAATGAGCGGATGATTTTAAACAACTACATTACTATGCATCTTTTGGAATCTTGGAAAGATGAGACCCTTTCGCCAGAGTTAATTTGCAGAATTCATTCCCATATCAGCAAAGATACCCTTGAGGATGAAAAACTTGGACGTTACAGAACTCAAGAAGATAATGACGTAGTATTAGCTGATGATGAGGGAAACATCTACCATACACCCTGTCAACATACAGAAATAGCAAACAAAATAGATGAACTTTGTAATTTTGCAAATACTACAACAAAAGGACAAAATTTCATGCATCCCATAATAAAAGGCATAATTTTGCATTTTATGTTGGCATATATTCACCCTTTTTGCGACGGAAATGGACGCACGGCAAGAGCAATTTTTTATTGGTATATTCTGAAAAACAATTACTGGATTGCCAAGTTTATTTCAATTTCCAAGATAATAATGGAAAGCGGTAACAGATACTATAAGTCTTTCTTAGACACAGAAAGCGACAGTAACGACCTTAACTACTTCATTAAATTTCAATTGGAAGTTCTTGATAGGGCAATCAAATCATTTTTAGACTTTCTTTCTATACGCAGAAAGGAAATTAGTGCGGCTACTGAAAATTCAGAAATTTTAAAAGATCTAAATGACAGACAAAAATCTATTGTGCTTAAGATTATAAGGAAACCTTATGAAAATCTTGAATTCACAATAGAGTCTCACAGAGGACTAAATGCCATATCTTGGGAGACATCAAGAAAGGATCTTTTAACCCTAGAAAAAAGGAAAATATTATCTAAGAGAAAATCTGGAAATGCCTTTATTTTTTCGCCAGCTAAAAACTTTTTAGAAGGCTT
>JAVBSE010000033.1:0-10513 GCA_031547315.1 Opitutales bacterium | reverse complement strand
CTTTTTCGCTTAGGTTTTCGATATTTGAAATGTTTTGCTTTGCACCTTGCAAAAGCTCTGTGAGTGTTGTGTCAGCTAAGTTAGCTGACATTTCCAAAAAATTTGGCGGAAAATTATTTGATAAAAATGGATTGAGTTTATTATTCATCTAAGTTAGTTTTATCGAATATTTAACAAAGAAATCAAGAGAATTTATGAAAAGCATAGCAGCAGTACACGAAAGCTTTGGAGAGCCTTCAAAAGTTTTAATCGCAAAAGAACAAGAAATTTCTAAACCAGGCGCAGGGCAAGTAATAGTAAAACTTTTGCGTGCAAGTGTAAACCCATCCGACCTTGGCATGATAGGCGGCACTTATGGACGCCTGCGTACACTGCCCGCTGTTGCAGGCCGCGAAGGCGTTGGCGAAGTGGCAGAACTTGGCGAAGGCGTTACAGAGCTTGCACTTGGCGATATTGTACGCATCCCTGAAGAACCCGGCGTTTGGGCGCAGTACCATTTGTGCGAAGCTTCAAAACTTATGAAGCTTCCTAAAGATTTGCCGCACGATATGCTTTCAATGACATTCGTAAACCCACCCACTGCCCTTTGCATCTTGGATGAATTTGTCGACCTAAAAGCCGGCGACTGGGTAATCCAAAATGGCGCAGGCTCTGCCTTGGGTTACTTTATGATACAAATTTGCAAAGCACGTGGCATTAAAACTATCAATATGCTGCGCAATGCTGCCACAAAAAAGAAAGCGCTAAAAGAAATTGGCGCAGATATAATTGTTGATGAAGCAGAATTTGACGCAAAAAAAATCAAAGAATTAACGGGAGGCGTTCTTCCAAAACTGGGCTTAAATCAAATAGGAGGCGCTAGCGTATCTAACATGATTAAAGCAATGGCAGACGGCGGCACTCTTGTAACAATAGGCGGCATGAGCGGAGAGCTTGTGCGCTTCCCCACTCGCTTTTTAATATTTAACGACCTACGCCTGCGTGGCTTTTGGTGGGATAAATGGCAGCGCACACATAGTAAGGAAGAAGTAAGCGCAATTTATGGAAAAATTTTTGAGCTCATTGCCCAAGGCGTTTTAAAAGCCCCAGTCGATAAAGTCTTCCCCATCGCAGAAATTACAAGCGCAATGCAGCGTGCCTCAGAAGGCGGACGTGCAGGCAAGGTAATGATAAGCTTCTAAGGAGAAACATGCAAAACTCTCAAGACAGCGTTTACTATTCAAAAATAGATTGGGGATTTTTCATCAGTATAATTATACTTGGTCCTCTAATTTCTTCTTATAAACTGCTTTTGAACGCCGACATATATTTAACAATAATTATTCTTTCCATAATCTTTGCCGGACTGCTTATAATGTGGGCAACCTTACATTTTATGGGGCGCAAAACTAAATATACTTTAGAAGACAAAGGCCTAAGAATTTACTTTCCGCTTTGGTATAATTTGCTGATACCTTATGAAGACATCTACGCAATTGAAAAAACATTTAACTTAGTAAATGCACCTGCATTTTCTTGGACCAGAGTAAAAATAAGCTATGGAAATGAACGCAGTTTTTTAGGTATAAAATCCAGAAAATCCACGCAAATTTCACCTAAAAACAGAGACGATTTTATCTGCGAACTAAATGAACGAATTGAAGAAATTGAAGATCAAATCGAAGAAGAAAGCTATTAAACAATAGGCTGCTATATGCAAAATTTTGAAAATAAAGTTTATTATTCAAAAATAGATTGGTGGTTTTTTATCGCTATCATTTTTATAGTAGGAGTTCTTACAAATATTTTTGTGCATTCTTCATATTTGCCAGATATAAATGCCAATATAATTTCTGAAATTATCGGTTTATTAGCAGCAATTCCCGCTTTTGGTTTTGTCATTTATTTAGCTAAAGAAACAAAGTACACCCTTGAAGCAAAGGGTTTAAGAATTTACAGCCCCATTTTTTATAATTACGTAGTTCCGTATTCAGAAATTTGTTCTGTAAAAAAATCTCATGATTTAACTTCTGCGCCTGCGTTTTCACTAAGCAGAATTAAAATTAAATTTGGGAAAGAGAGTAAATTCTTGGGCTTTAAATTCCAAAAATTTGCACTCATTTCTCCGCCAAATAGGGACGAATTTATAGCGGAGATTAATTCAAGAATCGAAGCGGCAAAATAGCTTAAAATCTTGACTGTTTTTTGGGGCGTTTTAGACTTTTTCTATGTTTAAACGCCTTTTTATTTTTTCGATATTCTGCGCTTGCAGCTTTTGTTTTGCAGCAGCTGACTTTTCTTTTGACTCTAAAATTTCACGCCAAGTTTTAGAAAATTATTTAGAGCGTTCTGTAACTATGGCAGAGTTTGCAACGCATGAAGATTTCTTAAGCAACGGATGGTACCCTAATAAAGAAGCAGATGTAAATTTCATCAAAAATACTGGCGCGAAATTTATTGGCAGAGCCATCTACAGATGGGGAAAAGAAGATGCGCTTACAAATCCTAAATTTTGGAATTTTGCTAAAAATATCATTGCAGAACTTCATAAATATGATCCTGAAATTATTTTTCAAGCCTGTGCATTTGAAGCAGTATCGCCAGAAGTAGATAAAGTAAAAATCCCTGCATGGGCGTTTGAAGCATTGGGCCTAAAGCCTGAAGACAGAAATTTTAGCTATCAAAAAATGCTAGATGATGGCGGAAAATTTGTAGGCCACTGGGGCGGCAGAGGCAGCGTACCGGACATCACAAAAACAGAAACTCAAATTTGGTTTATGTTCTTAGTTGGCTCTTATTTAGAAATTGGAGTTGAAGCAATTCATCTGGGGCAAATAAAACTTATGGCAATGAACGACCCTAATTTAGACACTTGGGAAGCCCTAATGCAAAAAATAAGAAAATACGCAGACGCCAAAGCACGTCGCCACAAAATTATTTTCGATGCCCATACACCTGATGGCGGAATGGTAAAAAATGGCAAGAGCCTAATTGAATTTAATTCATTCCCTCTGCGCTTTAAAGAAGTTTTAGATAGCCCTCTTGAAGGCGTTTTAGAAGTGGGATACTCGGACTCTTTATATAAGCGCAGCGCTGGCTGCATAAGTCCTGATGGCTGGCTTTGCGAGTCTCTGCCCTATCTTGTAGAGTTCGATAATTTTGGTATCAGTAATCACCCAGGCAAGGCCGATTTAAACGACCACTTTATCTGGGGCTATGATGAAATTACTTGGCTATACCTAAAGCCAAAAGCAGAAAAAATAAAGTGCCTAAATTATGTTTTCAATTGGCTAAAAAATACTGATAAAAATGCACACCTTCAAATGCCTGCAACAAGAGTCATAACGCCAACAAAAGAAGGTCCACGCCAAAATTGCAGACCTTTTGCACCCACAAAAACTTGCCCTTATGGAATGGATATTGAAGATACTATTAAAGAAATTTGGCAAAAAAATCCGCTTTCAAAAAATTAAAAGATAAAGAACAGATATGAAAAAAATACTCGCAATAAATGGCAGCCCAAGAAAAAATTTTAACACAGCGCAGCTTCTTAAAAGTGCGCTTGAAGGCGCAAAAAGCCTTGGCGCAGAAGTAGAGTCTGTAAACCTTTACGACCTTGATTACAAGGGCTGCATAAGCTGTTTGGCCTGCAAACTTAAAGGCGGCAAAAGCTATGGAGTGTGCGCCTTTAAAGACGGGCTTACTCCCCTACTGGAAAAAGCTGCAAACGCTGACGCAATAGTGCTTGGTACGCCTATTTATTTTATGAACTTCACTGCAATGATGAGAGCTTTTTTAGAACGCTTTTTATTTCAATATTTGGTTTACGACAAAAATTATTCTAGCCTCTTAAAAAAGAAAATCCCTACAGCGCTAATCTGCACAATGAATATAAACGATGAAGCAGTGGAAACTTGGAACTTAGAACAGCATATAGGCTTTTTTAAACAGCGCATTGCTTCAACACTTGGATCTTGTGAAACCCTTTACGTTACCGACACAGCGCAAGTTCTGGATTACTCAAAATATGAAATTACATCTTTTGACGCAGTCCACAAACAAGAGCGTAAAAAAACTCAATTCCCCCAAGACTTACAAAAAGCCTACGACCTTGGTAAAAAACTTGTAAGCTGAAATTTTAGGATATTATAGTTTCTTTGTGAGAAGGAAAATGCGTGTAATCATTAGGCCATCATTTTCTTTATCAATCGGCCCGCTTAGCCAATTAAACCTGTGAAATGCTTCTATATCATCATTTTTATATTCTACATTCCAATCAAGTTCGATAAAATTTCTTCTAAATGAAGGAAGCTTTACTTCGCACTTTTCTGATGCGGCATAAGTTGCGTATTGATACATTAGCGATGTTTTGTAAATAAGCCTCATTTGAATGTCGTACTTGTTTTCTTTCTCTTTGCTTTTTTCAAGTTCTACTGTAGCGCAAATACCTTCGCCTATTAGATTTTGTTTGTATGATTTAGCATCATAATGTTTTGCACTTGGGATTACCTGAGAAAAATCTGCAATACTGGCTCCACCAACTCTAATTTTAGTTGAACTTTCAGATTTATTGAGAATGAAACCTTCTACTTGTTTTTCAAAATCTTCCAGATCTTTTGGCGGCGTAATTTCTTTAGCATTTGGAAGATAGACTTTGTAGGCAACAAACTTAAATTCATACTCATCACCATCTCCCTTTCTTATTTGAAAGTTTTTAATTTCTTCTGGGCGAACTGGATTTTCTTTATCATTAGCGATTGCGGTGCCATATACTGCATAAAACTTTGGTTCTAAGTTTTTATCATCTTGGTTGACCCCCGAACACGAAGATATAAAACAAATAAGTGAACTCATTGAAAATATAATAGCCAATTTTTTCATAAATACCTTAATTTAAATACGCCTACCAAACTTTCCTCGATTCTTTAATAAATACCTTTAAAATCAACAAAAAAACGCAGAAGCTTTTACTTCTGCGTTTTTGTTTTGAATTTACTTAATATTGGGAAAACTGTCAAATATGGCTTCAGACGAGTATTCAAAAAAATCCCAACTAGGAGTGTAGAAAACCAACATGAATAGATGGGATTTTATATTGAAACGGAGTATCAAGCCTTATTTCACAGTTTTTCTGCGATATACTACAAATGCGAGTGCAAGTGCACCAAAAATTGCCGCATAAGTGGAAGCTTCTGGAACATAAGTTAGCTGCAATGTGAGCTTATTATTTGCCCAGTGCAAGTCTGACTTATCAAATGCTTCCCAATATTCATTGCCTGCAAAATCAAAAGAAATAAAGCTATCAAACATATTTTGAAGATCAGCCTCTGACATTGTAGAAAGAGTAAATGTTGTGCCATTGAAAACTACAGATGTAAGCGTATCAATAAGCAAAACGTCAAAGGTGTCGCCGCTTGTCATACCAGCCATTGCGCCAAGCTCTGATGTTTCAAAAGAAAATGTTTTTTCGCTATTTGCTGTATTTACTGTTAGCTTAGGTGTTGTAAGCATTGCTGTTGTGTCAGCAGCCTCCAAATTGCCATCCAAGCCAAAAACAAAATCGCTATTAGCATTTGAAGTAAGCCCTGCATTTTTAAAGTTTGCACCTGTATAAACTGTAAACTTGCTAGAGCTTCTTGAATCTGTAATCGCACCTAAAGTAACTGCATTTGAAACAATTAGTTTTGAACCCAAGTCTTTAATCTCTGCAGTTGCGGTGTAACCTGTGCCAATGTTTGTGCCAAAATCTCTTGTATTTAGTACGCCGCCATCTGTCACATAAAGCTGAGCTTTGCCTGCATTGCCTTCATTTAAAGCTGTATTGCCAAGCCTAACCCATGCGCCAACAGTCATTGTGCCGCCAGCAACATTTAATGTTCCATTAATGCCATTAGAGTCATTGCGGCCGCCAATATTAAAGTTATCAACACCGCTTAATGTGGCACCTGTGTAAACATTTACAGTTCCAGTGCCACGTCTTACTTCAAGGTTGAATTTTGTAGCACCTTCAGCTATTTGTCCAACC
This sequence comes from Opitutales bacterium, assembly GCA_031547315.1. Taxonomy (GTDB): domain Bacteria; phylum Verrucomicrobiota; class Verrucomicrobiia; order Opitutales; family Intestinicryptomonadaceae; genus Intestinicryptomonas. The sequence continues at coordinate 4,509 of JAVBSE010000033.1, read as the reverse complement.
GAACCATCATGAAAATTCCATACAACATTATTAGCTGCTTGGTCTGCAATAACTATATTATTGCCTGCTGTACCTTTTTTCTCAAAAGTTCCATAAAAGTCAAAAGTGGTAGGAGTTGTAGCGCTGGGTGATTTCATAACAAAATCCAAACCCTTGCTCCAATCTAAAATAAACTTAGAACCAGCATCTACAGTAATGCCAAAATCGTTCATCTGGCCATGAGTAGTAATTGCTGCATCATTTGGATAATAGATTGTAAAAGTGGCGCCATTTGTCACCTTATAGTTATCTGTTGCACTGAAATTACCAGAAGTAGTGAAGTCTTCATCTATAGTAATAAGCGCAAACGAAGTCGAAGAAAATGCCATTAGTGACATTGCAAGTAATAGATTTTTTATTTTCATAAACAATATTCCATTTTTAGTGTTCGTCTCAAACGTTAGAGATACTTAAAATACCTGTCAAATATTTTTTAAAAAAAAATTTACTGGCATTTTTTCACTTAAAATTGACTTTTTAAGCGTCTTTTGACCTCCCAATGAATCGCTAAAGCAGGAAATAAGAAGAATACTATTGCCGAAATTTTCATAAATGCCAAAGAAGACAAGTATATCAAAGCCATTTCTCCTGTATTTACAGCAAAAAGCCTTACACCCAATGAATTTATAAAGCCTGGACAAGTCAAATAAAGCAAAACTGAAAATACCAGCAATGCGTAAGTGAGCAAAAAAGCTCTAAGCAGAATATTTCTAATTCGCTTTGCACCTCTAATAAATAAGATTTCATTTTCCATACGAAACATTTATCGGCTTTTTAAGCCAAAAATAAAGTTGAGGCCAGCGCAAATTAAATAAAAAAAAAGAGCAGGAAAATTTCCTGCTCTTTTAAATTTATGTAATTTGGAATTACTCTGCAGCCTTAGGTGCGTCTGATTCCAAAGTTCTGTACTGAGGACCTGATGGAGAAACAACCATCTGGCTCTGGAACAATGCGCCCGCAGCGCTGTCGCCAACACTTTCGCCCAACAAGCTGCCGCCAGGGCTCATTCTGTTAGCTGTGATGAATACCAAAAGGTTTCTCTTCTGACGTGTTTCACCCTTAGACTTGAACAAGCGGCCAATTACAGGTATGTCACCCAAAACTGGAACTTGGTCATTAATAGTTCTAACGTCTTCACGTGTTAAACCACCCAAAACAACTGTTGCGCCGTCATAGATAGTAACTGCTGTGTTAATTTCACGAACAGAGAACACTGGCTGAATAAAGCCTGCAGGAACAGTAACTGTCATACCTGAAGAAATAGCAACAGCAACGCCGCCGTATTCCATAAAGCCTTCAAATTCTGTTACCTTGATTGATTCAAACTCAAGCATAACTGTGTTTTGAACAGGGTCAACTGTAGGAGTTACAGCCATAACAACACCAACCATGCGCTGTGTGAAGTTACGTGGAGTTCCCGGAGTGATTGTAACACCAGCACTTGTAGTGTTGTCGCCACCGCCGTTACCTACCTGAGACTGAACTTCATCCCATTCCATTGGGTAGTACATTTCTTGAGCCACTGTAATAGTTGCCTTATTAGCATCTAAAACTGTAACCTTAGGAGAGCAAAGAAGGTCACTGCCTGTGCGCTGTTCAAGTGCGCTAACAAGTAGGTCAATATTATAACCATCAATAATACCTACAACTGCATTTGTTGTACCGCCCATCAAAGAACCCAAGTTAATACCACCTGGCAATGAAGGAAGGTTTCTTTGAACTGGATCATTTGTTGCCGTAGTTGCATCATAAGTTACGCCGCCTACAGTATAAGCTGCTCTAGCACCCGTGGTTATATTAATAGGCGCAGCAGTTGAATTTGCCGCAAAATATGGATTCAAGTTACGGTTTTCAGAAGTAAAGAGATTCTTATAACCTGCGTCACCTGGTGTACCCTTAGATACGCTCCAGTTAAAGCTAAGTTCTTTCAAAGTACCTTGTGTTACTTCCATAAAACGAGCTTCAATTTCAACCTGATTTACGTCAACAAGTTTTGAGAATGCGCGGCTGGCTTTTTCAAGCTGCTTAGGAGCATTGTAAACTGTTACAGAAGAACCTTCTACAACCAATGTTGAACCTGCCGGGAACTGAACGCCATTCTTTTCTAGCCATCTTTTTACCTTAGCATCTTGGTCATCAGAATTTGATGATGGTGCTGCTGTAGATGTTTCAAAAATGTTGTCTGAACCGCCGCCAGAGCCGCCACCAGCGCCGCCTGCAATACGCTTAAGAGCTGTTGCGCTTAATGGGAAGTCTTGTGTTTCAAATTCTTCGCTTACTGTTGCCTTGCTTACTACGATAACGCCATCGTCAATATCATACTGATAGCCAACGTTACGTGTAATCTGACGCAATACTTGTTCCAATGTCAAATTGCGAACATTAATGCTTACGTTCTTAGCGTCTGTTACGTCACGAGCAACAATGTTTAGGCCCTTTGCGCCTGTTGTGCTCTTGTCATACATAATTGACATTTCAGAGATTGTATTCAAAGCATCAACTAATGGAACACCAGGTTCTGGGAAGTTTACTACAGGAATAACAATTTCACGTAGCTTACGTCTTTCTTCTGGGAAGCTATTTTTCACATTAGCATCTACTGCTGTTCTCTTAGAGAACTGCTTTGGCATATTCCAACCAAAACCAACTTCTGTTAGCATCATTTCACGAGTAGCTGCATGAGTGCTGCGTGTTTGACGTTCTAGCTGACCATAAATCATATTCAAGTAAGCCTTAGCTTCAACGTTTGTAGCATCAATAGATTCTACTGCATTGTAATCTTGAATAGCACCTTCTAGGTTGCCGTAAAGGAACTTAGCACGGCCAGAGTCTAGAAGCTCTTTAACGCGCTTTTGACGTGCAACATACTCAGGGCTTGTGTACTCTAGAGTGTGATTGTAAGGATTGTCGTCGAACTTCTCAACTTCTCTTTGCAATCTTTTTGCACTGCGAGGGCTGTCTGTATTTTTTGCATAATCTTCAGAAAACTCTTTTGCTGCAGGGATATTCTTTTTATCCAAAGAATAGTGTGTGCGCTTGTAAGCCATTTCTGCACGTGCAGATTTAATTTGTGCACGAGTTTTGTCTGCATTGGATGTTTCAGGAAGTTTTGCTTCTGCCTGATTTAAAAGTGCATTCGCTTCTGTGAACTTGTCAGCATTGAACTGGTCGTAAGCTTGATCAATAAGATCTTGCGCAGCAGCAATGCTCAAAGCTTGCTTGCGGTTAGCATTTGCCATAGCAGTGTCTATAGCTTCTTGCTTTTCTTTTTCTTCAACTACTTTTGCTTCTTCTGCAGCCTTAGCATCAGCTACAGCTTTTGCTTCTTCTGCTGCTTTTGCTTCTTCTGCTGCCTTAGCGTCGGCAATAGCTTTTTCTTCAGCAGCTTTTTTCTCTGCCCTTGCCTGTTCTGCCTCAAGCTCAGAATTTGCCTGAGCTAAAAGTTGCTGAACACGTGCATCATCCGGTGCAATTTTCAACAGATCTTCATAAGACTTTTTGGCTGACGCATAATCACCATTCTGACTGTAGGTAATTCCAGCAACCATTAAGCGTAGTTTCTCCTGAGACTTGTCAGCCGAAGCTTGCGCAAATGCAGATGTTGCAAATGCAGCGAATGCTAGTACAGCTGCCGCCAAACAGACGTTTTTGTGAGTTTTCTTGTTATTCATATAATGTATTTGAAATTTGTAATTTTAACTTATATGCAGTTATTAGAAAAATTTAAAGCTTTTTTTTCCAAAAACTACATTTTTTTATATACCCCTATTTTACAGGTGTATTTCCTCCTTTAGACAGTTTCATTATTGTTACTTGAGGCGCAGCTCCGCCGGGTCTTGGTACAGATTTCTCTATGACCGCATATTCTTGATCATAGTTCATATCTTTAACAACATAGCTTATGCTACCAACCTCAAATTTATCTCCAACTTTTTTGATCTCCCAAGGCATTCCCTTGCCGGATTCAGGAGTCAAAAGCAGCGCCTTATTTTCTTCGATGTATGTAGGCTCGCCAGAGCGAATCACAACATCACGCTTCAAATTTGCATCATGCAATGTAACTGTAAAGACCTTCTTAATTGTTCCATCTTTATTAAAGACAGTGTCTGTCTTAAAATCTTTTGCAACAATTCCTGTTCTGATTGTCTTACCCTTGCGATCACGAATTTCATATTCGCTGTTAAGCTCTGCATTCATAAGAATATCAAGATCAGTATTTGTCAGCTGAATGAAAACCTTGTCGTCTTGTCCCTTATAAAAGCCCTTGTACTTAATAGGATAAACATCATTTTTGATGCCGCCATATTTAAAGCCAAAAGTTTTTGCCATGATGTCGTCAGGAATAGGAGGAACAACAATAAAATTATTGTCTGAATCTATCCAGATTTTCGGAGAAGTAAAAAGCTGATAAAGCCAAAGTCCGTCTGCGTCTTGCGCTGCAACTTCCTTCCAAGTTTTTTCTTCTATTTT
>JAVBSE010000020.1:0-7020 GCA_031547315.1 Opitutales bacterium | reverse complement strand
ATAAGATTAATTGTGCGTCAAATACTCTGCTTAACCTGATAAACGATATTTTAGACTTATCTAAGCTTGAAGCAGACCAGCTAGAGATTTTTACAGCTCCGCTAAATATAAATTTAGTTGCCGAAGAATTTTTAAGAATTTTCAAATTTGCAGCCAAGAAAAAGAATATTTCTTTAGAAATAAATGTAGAAAAAGACATTCCTATTTTGATGATAGACTTGCTGCGCCTAAAACAAATACTTATGAACTTAATAGGCAATGCCATTAAGTTTACAAACGTGGGCGGCATAAAAATAAACTACTCTTTTGCAAAAAAATCTGAAAAATTTGGCGACTTAACAATTACTGTAAAAGACACAGGCATAGGCATTCATAAAGATTTTATTAAGCGCATTTTTAACCCATTTGAACAAGATGCTTCGGCAAGAATGCGCGGCAGAGGCGGCTTGGAAGGCACAGGCTTAGGCCTTCCTATTGTTAAGCGCCTCTTAAGCAAAATGAATGGCGAAATTTTCGTGGAAAGCCAGTTGGATAAAGGCAGTGAGTTTAAAATTGTTTTGCATAAGATAGAATTTTGCCCTGACGCAGTTATTACTGAAGCAAAAGAAGAAGAATTTGAAGAAGAAGCAAAAATTTCTATCAAAGCAAATCAGTCTTATAAAATACTTATAGTTGATGATATTTTGTTGAATATAAAGGTCTTAAGAAAAATGCTTCAAAATCTTGGAATGTCAGTGGAAGAAGCGCTTTCTGCAAAAGACGCCTTAGAAATACTAAAAACCTCTAAGCCGGACATTATTATGACAGACCTTTGGATGCCGGAAATGAATGGCGAAGAATTTGCCACAATTGTTAAAGCAAATCCTGAAACTGCAAATATTCCTATCATTGCAGTTACTGCAGACACACAAGTTCAAGACCCCAACAAGGTCTACAATGATGTCTTGTTTAAACCTATCACAACAAGCTCAATACTTAAGAAAATAGAAGCTGTTACGAAAAATAATAAATAAATTTGAACGGAAACACTTTTTTCTCGTCTAAGTTTATAAATGCAGCAATACTAGCTATCGATGGACCTAACAAATTCTATTCTAATAAGCGCAGATTCTGAAAATGAGCAAACTCTTTCCAGAGATATTGACTTTGCAATTATAGAAAAAGTTAAACAGGGCGATATTTCAGCATTTGATATTCTCACAAAGAAGTACAGGGAAAGACTCTTTAGCGTTGTCTACAATATAACTTCGAACAGAGAAGACGCTTTTGATATTACTCAAGACGCATTTATAAAAGCCTTTTCTTCAATAAATTCTTTTAAAGGCAAGAGCGCATTTTACACTTGGCTATACAGAATTGCTGTAAATATGGCTGTCAGCTTTGTAAAGAAGAATAGATTTAGGCGCTTTTTCAGCTTTGAAAATATAAATGAAGAAGCAGCAAGTTCTGAAATTTTAGACAAACTTTCAGCCTTTAATGGCGGCGACAGGGCAACTAATTTAAAAGAATTGCAAGAAAAATTGAACGAAGCGCTTCAAACTTTGTCTATAGAACATAGAACTGTTGTTATTTTATTTGAAATTGAGGGCTTAAGCCATCAAGAAATTGCTGAAATAACAAAAGTGAATATAGCAACTGTGCGCAGTCGCTTGCACTACGCAAAACGTCAATTACAAACAATTTTAAAGGATTATGTCTCTTAATAATATGAAATTGGAAGATTTATTGAAGTTAAAAAAGGAAGAACGCCCCAGCCCACAAGCTTGGGAAAAGTTCGACGCTGAATTAAAAAGTAAAATGCTTCTTACTATTATAGAGAAGCAAAGCCTTACAAACAGGCTAAGATACAGATTTTCATCTTCTCCCTTGTTTAAGTCGGCACTGGCTGCAACTTCTTTTTCATTTTTAATGGCCTTTGCATTTCTTACCCACCTTAGCCTTCTTGACTCAAACCCTCTTTCAACAGAGCTTTCTGACCTAGACCTTTCTAAAGTTGAGGGCGACTTTGCAGTAAATAAAATTTTATCTGATACTCAAAATGACCTTGTAAACGCAAGCATAGATTTTGACGACCAGCTTATAAGCTATCACACAAACACAATTTCGTTTGTCAGCGTGCAGGGTTTTTAAAAAAAATTTAATTGTTTAGTTTAAGAGGCTTATTTAAGCCTCTTTTTTTTTATAAAGTTTTCTTTGCAAAAACACTTGCAAGAAATGAAACCAAAGTTGCCGCACACGCCCACAAAAAGAAATTTTGAAAACCCAAAAATTCTTTTATATAGCCGCTTACAAAGCCGGGAATAATTAGGCCTAAAGCCATAAATCCTGTTGAAATTGCGTAATGAGAAGTGCGATGCGCCCCCTTTGCAGAGTGCATTAAAAACATTAAATACGCAGCAAAGCCCAAGCCATATCCAAACTGCTCTGCAGCCACGCAAAATGAAATTTCCCAAAGTGCGCTTGGCTGGACATAGGCCAAATATACATAAAAAATATTTGGCAAATTTATTGCAAGTGCAAGCGGCAGTATAGTTTTTTTAATGCCAAATTTACTTATTAAAATTCCGCCCAAAATTCCGCCTAAAATAAGCGCAAACAAACCTGCGCTGCCATAGGCAATGCCGCTTTCGGCAAGGCTTAGCCCCAAGCCCCCATCTTCTTTGTTTGCAATTAAAAACAGTGGCACAATTTTGGCTAATTGTGCCTCTGCAAATCTATAAAAGAGCACGTAAAAAAGTATGGATAAAATTTGAGGCTTCTTAAAAAATTCAAGAAAACAAAATATAAATTCTTCTAATAAAATTTTTAAAGATTTGGGATTTCTATTTTCGTCCGCCTTAGGTTTGGGAAGTATAAAATAAAATATGGAAAAGACTAAAAAAGATATTAGCGCACAAAGCTCAAAAACCACAGCCCAAGACAAATTGTGCGTGCCAAATTTTTTATAAACAAAGCCCGCAAGCACAAGCAAGACACCATTTGCAAACCAAAGCGCAGCCCTGAATGCGACACTGCGTATACCAACAAAATACGCCTGCTCTTTCTCCGGCATTGCAAGCATGTAAAAACCGTCGGCAGCAATGTCGTAAGTGGCAGAGGCTATGCTTAAAAGCCAAAAGCAAACTATTGAAATTGCAACCCATGCAGAAAAAAATACGCTCACACAAAGTGTCTGAAAGGCTGCAATAAAAAATACAAACATCAAAAGTATCCAATTTCTTTTTGTTGAAATTGAATCTACAAGAGGCCCCCAAAGCGCCTTCAAAACCCACGGCAAATAGAGCAAACTTGTAAGCGCCACTGCGTGCCCTTCCGCCATGCCCATAGTTTTGTAAAAAATCACTGCAAGGCTGGCAACCACAACATTTGGCAAGCCCTGTATAAAATACATTGGCGGAACCCAAAGCCACTCTTTACGCAAATTTTTCATCCCTATTTTTAAGAATACAAAGCTTGCAGAATACGAAAGATTTTCAAGCTAATCTTAAATAATTTTTACTTTATTTGCTTTAGCAAAAGACCCCGAACACAGTAAGTGGGCGAAACGCCCGAATGGGGCGAGTCAAGTGTACAAAGGTACTCGACTTAGGAATTTTTTTCTGAAACGGAGTTTAAGCCTCAGTTTCACCCCTTGTTTGCGCCTTTAACCTCGTTAATTGAAAGCATCTGCCCCTTGCGGAACATTGTAATAAGCCCTGTGCTGGAAGACACAACAAAAGCCAAGCAGTCTGCAGCCAAAGAAATAGAATAAGCTGCAGCGTGCCTTGCACCCAAGCCCCCAGGCAGTTTCAAATTAAAATCCGGCGTATGAATAAGTCCGCCTGCAACTTCTAAAACGCCTGTTCCGCTAATCACAAAAGCCCCGTCAATAAGCGAAAACTCTTTCACAGTTTCATCCATAAATGGGCTTAAGATATTTCTGTCTTCAGGCTTGTAACCATAGAATGGATTTAAAACCAAAGGTTTAACAAAGGGCTTAATTTCTTCAGGATTGCCTATCACAAACAAGCAACCAACAGGCTTGCCTTCACGCCCTTCAATAGAAAGTTCTGTTGCAATGTCAACAATGCGCTCTACAACCTCCGGTTTTACGCCTGCAGGGACTGCGTGCTCTTTTGTAAGATAAAGCTGAGAAAATTCTGAATGAACATCAAGCACAACCAGGGCGTCAATTTTATTGCTGCCCTTAAGGCCGCCTATGCAGCAAATTTTGTCGTCAAATTTAATTATACCCTTTGACAGCGCAACAAGCACTGCCGACTTTAACTGCCCCAAACGTTGGTTTGAAAAAGAACGAACATTTACAATTTCGCTAACGCCCTCGTAATTAGCGTCGCCGGCACGTTCGCCCACAAGAACAATGCGCATACCCTTAAAATAGCCGGAAAGCTTTATGCCATTAACAAAAGTGTCGCCCATTATAACAACAGCAGTGCACTTAGAATCTTTTGCTATTTTGTCTGCTTCAGTGAGAAATGATCTGTTTTGGCGCCTTACACGCTCACGCTCTCCATCAGGGCCGATGAAGGCCTCATACACGCTGTCTTTAAAAAGCCTCTTTGTTTTTGCAGAAGTCATTTTCACGATAGTTTCGTGCTCTGCAAAAATTCTTGCAACATTTGCCAAGACCTTCAAATAAGTGTCATCATCAGTATTAGACAAAACTAAAAATACAACACGAACATTCAAATATTCGTCATCGCCCTGATACCTTAAACCTTGTTCGCAGCGTCCAACAACAAAAATAAATTCTTGCTTCAAACTGGGCACACGCAAATGCGGCATGCAAACAGAGTTGCCCAAGTAGGTAGAAATATTTTGCTCACGCTCATTAAGATTTTTAAGAATTTCTTTTCTTGTAGCAGAGCCAAGCTGTCTGTCTGTTAGAGTAAGTAAAAGTTCATCCAATGCTTCAGAATAATCCAAACTTTTAAGTTCGATTATACGAGCTTTCGAAAGAAACTTTTCCAGACGCATTTTTTAACGATTAGACTTTGGAATATTCCAATCCAGCGCACCCTTTTTAATTTCATAAATAAGCCCCACAATAAGCAAAGCCACAAAGAACAAGGCTGGCAGAACGATTGGTAAATTATTTGCAATAAAATTTCTGTAAATTGCTGCTAAAGGGATGGTAAAAACAGCCTCAATATCGAAAACAACAAACAACATTGCAACAACGTAAAACTTGGCGCCAAACCTAGGGTGCTGCTTTGAAATAGGCGCAATACCACACTCGTAAGGAGAGTCTTTTGCAGCGTTTGTCTTGGCGCGCTGACCAAAAATATGACTTGCCACAATAATGGCAATACCCACGCCCAAGCCCAAAACTATCTGTATTAAAATTGAAATATAGCTGCTTAATTCCATAGAAAAACTCTTTCAAATTCTTTATAAAAACGCAATTAAAAAAACTTATTTTTTAACTTCCTTTTCCTTTGCCTGATACATAGTTACGGCATATCTGTAAAGCAGCCAGGCAAAACGTTCAAATATTCCTGTAATACGCAAAAGCTGGGCTTTTTCAAAATTTTTAAGCTCAGAACTTGCACTAAAAAATTCTGCCTGAATTTGCGCTGTGCGGCTTTCAAAGTCTTTTGTGCGCTCTAAAAATGCAGATAAATTTTCCTTTGTAGGCGTTTCTATTGAGGCTTCAAAAGAGGCTACAATTTCGTCTGATGTAGAAAAAACTCTGTCCATAATGCCCCAGCCCGAGGCGCTTAATTCGGCGCTTGCAAGCTTTTCTGAGAACTTCATTAAAGACTGTATCATAAGCGCAGAGCTGTCGTCTCTTGTCTTTAGATCCACAGTTTTTTCTATTATGTCAGAAGAGTCTGCACGCTCCACAATTTCATCAAGATAGCTGTGCAATCTGGTCTGAACAGAGGTAAATGCTGCGCTTTCTTCGTCAAGAGCCTTAAAATTTTTAAATCGCAAAAGGCGCAAAAAGTTGGGCAGCCTGCGTATAAGCCTCATGTGCTCATTCATAGCAAGCTCATAAGCAAGATGAGTATTTTCAAGGGCGGTAATTGCAATATACTTAGGCCTTCCAGAGCGCTCTTTATCTAACTCAGGCGAAGTTTTTGCCAAAAAGACAGAATACTTTTTTCTAAAAACTGTAAGCAAAATTGCCGTGAGCAAATTTATTAAAACTACGCCATAAGTTGTTGCCATTTCTGGGCTGGAAGAAATTTTTTCAAAACAGTCTGCCAAAAAATCTTTGTCGTAAAAATAAAATGCACCCCAGATTGCATAAAAAACAATTATCAAAACATTGTAGTAAAATATCACACAGTGTATGCACTGGCGCGCCCTGCCCTTAAAATCTAAACCCACAAAAAACGCATTAAGCGCCGAGCCCAAATGCAAACCCATAATTAAGTGCATGGCAGTATTCCACCCCAAAACACTGCCAGACATTGCCACCACAACAAGCGTCATTGCAGGGAAGGACTGTGTTAAAATCACCAAAACAAAGCCTGCGCCAAATGCTATAAATCCATTTTTGCCGGCAAGATCAAGCAAATCTCTGGCTTCTCTAAACTCAACTATTGCGCCTGCATTTTGAGAAATTAAACTTAAGCCAAACAAAGAAAGCGCTATGCCCACCATCACAGAATAGCCAAGCAAAAATCTTCTGGGCTTTCCAATTGAAAACAAAAGCCCTGCCAAGCCCATAAATAAAAGCGTGATAGTTTTTATAGGAAAAACCATAGCAAAAAGTATCATTAAACAGCCCAAATTTGCCCAAATTAAAAAGACATAAGTTTCAAACGGAGCTATCATTCCGCCCCTGACCAAGCTTGAAAATAAAACGCCCAAAGTTCTGGAACTTTGAGTAACAAAACCAGAAAGAAGCCCCCAAAAAATAGAGGCGCTATTACTGCCTGTAATTTTTGCGGAAAATTTTTGAAAGGCAAAACCCGCCACCTTGCCTATTGCTATAGACAAAACTCTTATCCCAAAAATAAAAATTCCGACACCTGCAAGCATCTGGGCAAAAATTGTCCAAAATGCGGA
>JAVBSE010000108.1:0-9181 GCA_031547315.1 Opitutales bacterium | reverse complement strand
GAAGATTTAAACGGCAAGCGGATTGCTACAGAGCTTGTTAACTTCACAAAAAAATATTTAAACGACAAGGGCGTTGAAGCAAATGTCGAATTTTCTTGGGGTGCAACTGAAGTTAAAGTTCCTGATTTGGTTGACGCTATTGCCGACATTACTGAAACAGGTTCTTCTATAAAGGCAAAGAACTTGCGCATTATAGACACTATGCTTTACACAAATACAAAGCTTATTGCCAATAAGAAGTCTTGGGAAGATCCTAAAAAGCGTGCAAAGATAGAAACTATCGCAATGCTTTTGCAAGCTGCTCTTGAAGCTGCAAGCAAGGTTGGTTTAAAGATGAATTTGCCAAAGTCTAGCTTGAATCGCATTATAGGAGAGCTTCCTGCGCTTCGCAGACCAACAATTTCTCAGCTTTCAGACCCGGCTTGGGTTGCAATTGAAACAATTGTTGACGAGCGTGTTGTTCGTGAAATTATACCAACTCTTAAAGCCAATGGCGCAGAGGGTATAGTTGAGTATTCGCTTAACAAGGTTGTTCCTTAATAATTTTAAGCGTTCCTTTTGGGGCGTTATTTCCACGAATTATTTTTCGTGTTTTTCTGATCTTTTAAATGCTTTGTAAGAATTTTTTTTACAAAGCGCACTCTGTTCACAAACGGAAGTCCGTTAAAATCGGACGCGGTCGCGCCGCTGTAAATTCTTAGAAATTTTCTTTATCCACTGTGCGTAAGCATGGGAAGGCAGAAAATTTTGCCAGCCTTAAAACTGAAAAGAATAAGCCAGAAGACGTGTGTATTCAGATTATCTAAGTAGCTTTCTCGCGTAAGAATGTTTGGCTTTGGGAAATAAATTTGGGTGTTTTTTGGTTTGAGCATCCTAGTTAAAATACTTGGCTTTATTGTTTTTGCGCGGGAAAGTTCTAATCCTAACGCAATCAATAAAATGAAAATAAAAAAACTAAGTATATCTGTATTTGCAGCATTGGTTTGCAATTTGCACGTCTTTGCAACAGATGAAAATTCATCAAAAGAAACTGCGCCGACAGTTCCTTTAGAAAATGCAAAAGTATTGGCTCCGCTTGAAGTAAATGCCTTCAGATTTTCTGACAGCATTTTAGATTTGCCACTTTTAGCCCAAAGTTTGGGCTCAGAGCAGATTACAGATAGCACCCTCACAACTATGCCGGATATTCTGCGTAAAGAGGCAAATGTCTATTTTAGAAGCGCAAATGGCACAAGCTCTTCCGGCGAAGTCAGTATGCGCGGTTATGGAGAAAATAGTTCTTCCAGAGTACTTGTTCTATTGGATGGGCAGCGCCTGAATCGCTTTGATATGGGTGCGTTAAATTGGACGCAGATTGCGCCTGAAAATGTGGAAAATGTGGAAATTTTAAAGGGAGCACAATCTGCAGTTTATGGCAACAACGCAGTTGCAGGTGTTATAAAAATTACTACCAAAAGCCCTCGTGATATGGCAGATGGCTACAATGCTTCTGTGGGCGGCTCTTATGGTTCTTATGATGAAATCAGCGCTTGGGCAAGAATGAGTGCAAAGAAGGACTCTGTTTACGTTTCTGCAAATGTAAATTATTTTTATGATGGCGGTTATAGAGATAATTCTATTTCTAAAAGTTTAGGCGGCGGCGCACTTGTGGGTTACATTTTAAATGATGCAAACGACATCTCTTTTAGAATGAATTATTCAACAGAGTATATGCGTTTTCCTGGTCCCTTAAGCTATGCAGATTTCAAAAACAATCCAAGAGCTTCAACAGATTCGCCCGGAGATTCTGATGCGGACTATGGGATTTATTCTTTAGAATGGAAAAATAAAACAGCCTTTGGCGAAGGCGGAATCCAAACAGGATTGAATACAAGAGATATGTATACAAGAATGTGGGGCTTCACAGATTCTTTTCAGTGGACATATAATTTTGCGCCAAAATACAGGCTTTTATTGGGCTCTGAAGACAAAAGCTATGTAGAGGGCGGTGTTGATTTAATTTATGATTCAATGGACATAAATAACAATGGAAGAAAATCTGAAATGGACAGAATCACAGTGGGTCCTTGGGTTGGCGGAAAGCTTACAGTAAACGACAGCTTATCTTTCATCGCCGCTGCAAGAGTGGAAACTGCTATTAATTCTGCAAATTCGGCGGGCACATATGATGATAATGACACGCAAGTTGGTCCTGCGGCCCAAATTGGCGTTAATGTTAAAATTTTAGAAAGTCTTAGTGCGTATGCAAGGTTCGACCAATTTTATCGCTATCCTTCTTTTGATGAAATTGCACCTTTTTATGGACCTGGTATTTATAATAAAGATTTATCTCCTGAGAATGGGCAAAATTATGAAATAGGTTTAAACTATTCGGACTCGTATGGATTTAGCGGCAATTTTGCATTATTTTATTCTTACACACAAAATGAAATTGCTGTAGACCCCATAACATGGATAAACAGCAATCTAGATCCTATTGAGCGCTATGGCATAGATTTATCTTTGGCTTATGAGAGCAAATATTTTGGCGCAAGCACTGCTTGGTCTTTTGTAAATGCAGAGTTTGCAAGCGGTATAAATAGCGGCAAAAAAGTGCCTTTAGTGCCTTCAATAATCGGCACAAATCAAATTTGGGTAAAGCCTGTGGATTATGTAAAAATCGCTCTTGTTTATACTTGGACAGACTCTCAATACTTGGGTAACGACAATGCAAATACTAGTCAAAAGCTCAGCTCTTATGGGGTTTTCGACATAAGAGCCCAAGTGAAAATTTATGACAACGTTCGCATTTTTGCAGCAGTAGAAAATATTTTTGATGAAAACTATGCAACTTACGCCTATGCCGGCACGCCTCCTTGGACTACAAATCAATATTATCCTTCGGCAGGCAGAACTTTTAGACTAGGGCTTGAAATTCGCTTCTAAGTAATCTAACTTAGGAGCAAATGAAAAATACTGCAAATTGTGTGATTCAGCAAAACGTGCCTCTTGCCAATTTTACTAGTTTTAAAATTGGCGGAAAGGCACGTTTTTTTGTTGAGGCAAATCATAGAAATATTGCAGAAATTTTAAACTGGGCTAGGGGGCAGAATCTTCCATTTTGCATACTTGGCGGAGGCTCTAATGTGCTAATTCCAAGCGCAGGTTTAGATGGGCTTTTAATACGCTTTGCGCCTCAAAATGCAGAAGTTTATATTGAAGATGGCAAGATTCTTGCGTCGGCAAATTTGCCACTGGCAAAGCTAGTAAATTTTGCCGAAAAAAATGGGATTTCAGACTTTGAATTTTTGGCAGGCATTCCGGGAACAGCGGGGGGCGCAGTATTTATGAATGCAGGCACTAGCGGGGTTTTAAAGCGTGAAATTTCAGATGTTTTTTATTCTGCAAATCTAATAGATTTTTCAGGAAATTTAAAAGAGCGCACAAAAGATGAAATGAATTTTTCTTACAGGAAAAGTGCAGTTCAAACTGAAAATGAAATTATTTTAAGCGCAAAATTTTTAATTGAAACTAGGGCAAGTCCAGCAGAAATAAAAAAATCTGTAAAAGAAATATTAGCTCAAAGAAAAATCAGAGAACCAAAAAATCATAAAAATGCAGGCAGCATTTTTAAAGCAATAGAAGGTACTCCCGCCGCTATTTATATCGACAAAGCAGGCTTAAAAGGGGCAAAGTGCGGCGATGCAATAATTAGTTTAAAACACGCAAATTGGATTGAAAATTTAGGAAACGCAAGTTCGGATGACGTCCTTAATTTAATAGAATTTGTGCGCCAAAAAGTTTATGAAAAATTTGCAGTAAACTTAGAAACAGAAATAAAAATTTTAGAGCTAAAAAAATTTTAGTCTTCAGCTTCTTCAAATTTTATTTCTTTTATGTGTATAAAGTTGTCTCCTCTTATATTTGTTACAACAACTGTTTGTCCTGCTTTTACTGAGTTCTTTGGCGCTTTGTCTATAATCAAAAATTGTCTGTTTTCTGCATTTTTAAAGTTAGGAATATTTACATATTTTTCTTTAATTACTTTATTTTGGGCATCCAGAAAAAATAATTTAAGATAGGCGTATGCTTCGGTGGGCACCTTGTAATCTAAATCAAAAATTAAGGAATAAACTCTATTCTCTTTTACGTTTGAAAATTTTGAAAGCTCTGCATGAGTGCAGTTTGCAATGCGTGCAAAATATTCTTTTTCATTTTTAACTATTCTAAAATCCGCATTTCTATCTGGCAAAATTCTTTGCCTAAAATTAGGCGGAAAAGCCTGAATTGAAGGAGTATTTGAGGCATAGTTTGGGTATTCAAATTTTGTTTTTCCAATGAGTTTTTGCTTTCCTAAAAGTTTTTGAACATTTGTGTAATCTTCTTCAGAAACAAGAGTTTTTAATTTTGAAATTTCTTCAGAACTTCCATTTTTTAAAATGCTTAAAATGAGAGAATCCAGCGGCGCAACAAATTCTTTTACGTAAGTTTCTAAAGAGTCGTTATATAGTGTGCATTCTTTTTGTTTTATAATTGATTCTTGAAAATTTTTGTCTGCGTTTAAAGAATCTTCCAACGCACGCAAAATTTCAGACGCTTTTGCATTGCTTGGCAATTTATAGAGTTCTACTGTTTTTTTATAGCACCTACAAAAGGCTTTAGATGCTTCAAAACAAAGGCGAATTTGCGCAATTCTTAACGTTTCTTTTCCTTTTGTATCTAAGGATTCAGCAGCTTTAAGAGTTTTTTCCATCTCTTGCAAAATTGCATCTGAAAAAATTTCTGCGACAGAATATTTCTTAATAAATGCCAATAGACTTGTACTGCTGCTTCTATTTTTCCAGGCAGATTTTGAAAGTGTGAAAAACTTAAAAATTTCTTTATGAGAAGTGGGGTAGATACTCTTGTAAAATTCAGTTTCCAATTCTTGCGGGCTGCGTTTGTCGCCATTTATAAGGCGTGAGAGTACCCAAATTTTGGCTGCGTCGTATGCCCAGATGGGGTTAGATTCTCCAAAATAGGCTTTTGCAATTTTTAATTTTTTTGCTTCTGTGATGCCTTCCCAAATATAGTCTTCAATATTGCGAGGTACATAGTATGGACGCCCAAAGTTGTAGTCGTAAATGGCAAGCACTTTTATGCCGGAATTTTCCCAGCGTTTAAGGAGCGCAAAGTCTTCATTTTTATAATTTGTGTCAAAATAGTTTGCCCTGTCGCTGGTTAAAAATGGAACTATGTTTGGAGAAAGTTTAAAGTCTGGCGCATTTTCTAAATTGTAGTATGCAAGAGTTATCACAAACTTTTCAGGATTGCTGATTTGAAGCAACTTTGCTGTAAGGTTTGCAAATGCAAAATAGGTATTAGAGTAGCTCAGATAATTTCTAAAAATTTCATTTGGAGGAGGATTTGTTTTGGTGTCTCTATCAAACCAGGGGGAATCGTTCATACCTATTGACACAGCAGTAGAATTTGGATTTTCTTCAAAAAACCTAATGGCGGCTTTATATGTAAATTCAGAAATTCCCTTTGCCTGAAATTTTGGTTGTGTTACGTTTTGGCTCATAAAAAGAGGCGGCGTTGGCGCAAACTCAGGATGTTTTTTATAAACTTCAGCAGTAAAAAAATTCTTAAGAAAGTGAACACGCCCAGCTATAGTTACGCCATTTCCTATAAGTTTAAACCAAGGGTGGTCAGGAATATCTGAAAATATTTGAGAAGAAACAAAGTCAGGCTCAAAAACATATTTGCCACTTTTAAGTTTTAAATTTTCTGCTGCAGGAACCTCTGTGCCAAGGTCGCTGGGGGCAAAAAATTTGTAGCCCAAAAAATTTAAAAAGTCGCCAACAGCATTTTGAGGTAAAAATGAATAGGAAATATTTATTCTGTTTCTAGAAACCTCTATTGTATTTTTTCTGACATTTGAAAAGTCTTTCAACAAAGGAGAAATAATTTTTGCATTTTTATCTTTTGAAATGGAAATAATTTTTTGCGCATCAGATGCGCCATATTTAATTGAAATTTCTAATTTGTCAGAAGCTTTATTTAAGTATTTAAAAAGCAAAAGAGCAGCTTCAATTTCGTGTTGTGTGGGTTCTTTTGGAAGTTCTATTTCAAGATGATTTGCAATTTTAAAATCTGAATTTAGATTTAGCGCTGTAAGCTTATTTTGTTTTAAAGCAAAGCTTTGCATAGGAATTGCAAGCATTCCTGAAATTAGAAAAAAGTTTAAAATATTGGCTAAAATTTTTTTGAAGTTCATTTTTAATTTTTAGAAAAGCTTAAGTCTGTAAAAATTGGAGCGTGGTCGCTTGCAGCTCTGTTTATTGGCAGCACTGTTGTTCCATCGCTTAGCGCTTTTTTTGAGGCCAAAAAGAAATCGAAAACATAGGGGATGTTTTTTTGCTGCCAAACGTAGCTTGGGTTTGATGCGCCATCTTTTTGCTTAATGGGCAAAAGTTTGTTAGAGGCAAGAACTCTGGGAGCTTCGTTTTTTGCTTCGTCATTAAAATCTCCAACAAGAAGGAGAATTTCATTCATGTAGGGCTTTAAATCTTTTGCTATTTCTATGCATTCAAATTTTCTAAAGATAGCAAACTCAGGGTCTTTTTTCTTGCTGCCAAAGCGGCTTTTAAGATGCAGTACGCCTAAGAACCAGGTTTGGCTGTCTGTTTCAAACTGAGCAAGCAAAAGACCTCTTGGCGAATGGCTTGTATCAAAAAAATATTCAAATTTTCCTTTGCCAAGCTTCTGAATTTGCTTGATAGGCATTTTAGATAAAATTGCGCACTGCGGAAATTCTACAGAATCATCTGTAATTGCAGTGTATGGGAATTCTAGTCCGCCAGATTTCAGAATTTCTTGAAACTCTTTTAAATTGGGCGTGCCACCAATTTCTGCGATTGCAAGAACATCGGACTGCACTGCTTGCAGGGTTTTTAAAATTTCTTCTTTTTCAGATTCAGGTTTGGGCAATCTTTGGCGAACGCCATCTTGCATTTTGTATGTTTCAAGATAATTTTTCAGATTCCAAAAACAAATTCTTACCTTGCCTTCTTCACGCAATTCTATTTGCGGAAGCTCTGCTCTAGTGGCAGTTTTATTTAGAAATTCAGGAAAAAACTGTACGCAAACGCAAATTGCCAAGAACCAAAAAAGCGCCGCCAGCGACACTTTTGTTTTTTTTCCAGAGCGTTTACGTTTTTGCATTAGCTAATTTTTAAGGCTGGTATGGAGACTTATCGCGTCCGCCAGACATTATTTTTTCCGCATATTTTGCAAGAATATCAAACTCTAAATTTATATACTTGCCAACTGCGGCGTTTTTTAAATTTGTAACTTCCAAGGTGTGCGGAATCAGCCAGACTGCAAGAGAATCCGGCAAGTCTTCAGCTATTGTAAGAGAAATTCCGTCTATAGTTATAGAGCCTTTGTAGACGCTGTATTTTCTGAAATTTTCGGGAATGCTTACACGCAAATAAAAATTTTTGCCTCGTTTTTCAAAATCTAAAACTGTTGAGCGCACGTCAACATGGCCCGATACAAAGTGCCCGCCAAGTCTGGAATCTGCCATCAGAGGGCGTTCTAGGTTGACTAGGTCGGCAGGCTTAAGAGATTCAAAGTCTGTAAGGCGCAGTGTTTCTTCCAAAAGCTCAAACATGATTATGTTTTTGTCTTTGCCTACAAGTGTTAGACAGCAACCATTGCAGGCAAGAGAATCTCCCAGATTTAGAGAGTCTGCAATATCTGCGGGAGCGCTTAGTTTTAAAAGCCAAGCTTTGTCTTTATTTTCTAGCGAAATCACTTCGCCAACTGCTTCTACTATTCCTGTAAACATACTTTAAAAGACTAGGGCAGAGCTAAAATCTTTCAAGAGTTTTCTTTATTTTGCCCGAATAAACTTGAAATTTTTAAACTCCGAATTTGAATATCAAACTATGAATAAAAATTTAAAAGCCAGAAGGGCGTTTTCCCTTTTAGAAATGCTTATTGTGGTATGCATACTTACAATTGTGGGGCTTGTGTTCATTCCGCTTGCAAAGTACAAAGCGCACGACATACGCATTAAGGCAATTCATAGCCAGCTAGATAAAATAGGCAAAGATGGCAGAAAATATCTTAACGCAAATTTAATGCGCAGAATGAGCTATGACAGACTTGTCGAAGAAAAAGCTATCCCCCCTGCAAATTCTGTTTTGGGCGAAAATTATCACGAACTTGTGCTCACAATGACAGGTGGAACACTCACTGTAGAAACTTCTAAAGGTGAAAAAATATCTGTCACTTACTAGCGCAAAATAAAAAAATGAAAATATTTGCTCTAGTCTTTGGTTTATTTCTTGCCATTAGTCTTGCTGCCGCCCCTGCAAAAGACGTAAAAATTCTGATAGCAGGCAGCGGCTGGAATCAAATTATGCTAATAAGCAAAAACACCGGCAAGGCAGAATGGGTTTACGATATCCCTAATCACGTAGAATGCAACAGCGTTGTCTTAACAAAAGACAAAAATATTCTCTACACAAATAAAGCCAACGTAAGGCTTATAAATTTAAAAAAGGAAACACTTTGGGAGTTTTCTATAAATAAAGATAAAGAAGAAGTTCACACAGCAATAGAGCTTTCTAATGGCAATATAATGCTGGCTATTTGCGGCAAACCTGCACGCATTTTAGAGTTCGACAAAAAGGGAACGCAAAAAAAAGAAATTACTTTTGATACGCTTGTCGAAAATAAGCATGGGCAATTCAGGCAAGCTTCAAAAACAAAAAAAGGCACTTACATAGTGGCAATACTAAGTAGAAAAATTATTTTGGAAATGAATGATAAAGGCGAAGTTTTAAATGAGGTGCCTACAAGCTTTCCTGTATTTTCTATCAAAGAGCTGCCAGACGAAAATTGGCTGATTTCCGGCGATGGCGGCAATGTTCAAATTGTGAATCCCAAAACAAGAGAAATTGTGCGCCAAATAAATAATAAAAATTTAGAGGATGTAAAAATTCTTTTTGGAACAGACGCAAAAATGCTAAAAAATGGCAATATAATGATTTCAAACTGGAATGGACACAGCACAGATAAAGAGCAGCCAAAACTTTTTGAGCTGGATAAAAATAATAAACTTGTTTGGAAGCTCGAAACAGATGAGCCAATAAAAAATATTTCAGCCTTCTTTATTTTGTAAAAGATTTGTTAAGCCTGTTGTATAAAG
>JAVBSE010000029.1:0-12321 GCA_031547315.1 Opitutales bacterium | reverse complement strand
TAGCGAAGAACAAAAAGTATCGCAAACTGCCCAGCCATTTATTTTAGGAATAAAAGACTTTATCAGCGCCAACTTTTCTTTGTAGTCAACATTTGCACAGCCAGTTACTATTGCCTCAAGCAATAGTTCCTCGGAATATTTTACGTCTTTATCTGCAAGATATTTTTGCCAATCGTTTTGCAAGATTTCTTTTGCAAGCTTTTTGATAATTGGCGCACGCACACCCAAAATATTTTCTATTCCGGGATTCAAAGACGCTATAAAGTTTTTATATTTTTCATCTGCATTTTTTTTGAGAATTTTTCTTACGGCAGCTTTTGAGGAATTAAATTTTGAAGCATTCATTGTAAAGTTTTTCAAGGTTTTCATAGACGCCAAACGCTTTAGGGCATTTGGTTTTAAGCTCGCCTAAAGTATCGCCGCCTGTTGCAACAAGTAGGCATGGCATTACAAAATTTTGCGCAGTTTGGTAGTCGTAAACAGAGTCGCCAATAAGCAAGGCTTTGTCTGCCGATGTGCCAACTTTTTGCGCTGCAGCAGCTGTAAATTCTTTTGAAGGCTTATGAGGCCCAAGCAAACTCGTACCAATAATTGCAAAAAATTCTGAAGCTAAATTCAGCTTTTCTAAAATTTCTTCTGTGGATTTTTGAGACTTATTTGTAAGACAAACGCAGCGCAAATTTTTTGCATTAAGATTTATCAAAATTTCAGAAGCAAAATGCATTTTTTTTAAGCCAAAAAACGTGAGCGGGCCTATTTTTTCCATATAAGATTTGCCTGCAGTTTCCGCCAAATCTTTGCCCACAAGTTTTTCCATTGTCGTAATTATAGAGCCACCTACAATGCGTTTGATATGTTCCCTTGTGGGGCGTTCAAAACCAAGGGGCGCAATGGAATCTCCCACACAAGCAGTGATGGCGTCGTAGTTATCTACAAGCGTGCCATCCAGATCAAAAAAAACTGTGTCTAAGTTTTGAAGATTCATTTAAAACTTAGTTCTTTTTGATTTCTTTTAGCCCCTTTGTGAGATGCTCTGTCAGAAATAAGATTCTGGACTCTCCCAAAAACTTTTTATCCGGAGATACTTTTTCACCCTCTTTTGCGTCGAAGGAATGATTCCCATTTGCAACCTCAATATAACTTATGTTTGCGCCAAGTTTTTCTGCTTTTTTCACAAATAACCTAGCGCCTTCAACAGCAAGCAGAGGGTCTTGATCGCCATGAACCACAAGCATTGCAGGCGATTTTTTGCTTAAGTAATCCATAGGGCTAAGCTTTTTTGCAAGCTCTTCTTTTTCAGACAAATCTCCGCATAAAAGCCTTCTCATCAGCTTCATATCTTTAGTGATAGACTTGTTCCCATAAGTTTGAGGGTCATAAAAACTAATTGCCGGAGCTTCTGCCGCAACACATACAAAATTTGGCTTAAACTTTTTGAGCGCTTCATCGCCCACAAAAGCGTCATTAGGCGCAAGCGCAGTAAGCAAACTTAAATGCGCACCTGCCGAGTGCCCTGTTGTGGCAAATCTGCTTGGGTCTAAATTGTAAGTTTTTGCATTTTTTACCAAGAATCTTGCAGCGTCTTTACAATCTGTAATGCACTCTAAAACGCCACGCCCTTCTTTTACCAAGCGGTAAGAAATACAGGCAACTGCAATGCCCTTACTTGTGTACTGCTTAAAAGTATTTGCATGCAAAACGTAGCGTGCCCCGCCTGCCCAGCCGCCGCCATGAATGTACATCACCACAGGAGAGCCCTTTTCATACAAAACATTTTCCGGCAAAATGAGGTCCATAGAAAGTTCTTCGCCATCTGCGACTTTGTAAACAAGATTGCGAATCACATTGCTGTCTTTATAAAATTTGTCTGCCCTTTGCATAAATTCAGGGCGGGTATCTTTTTGCTTTTCAGCAGAAACGTTATCCTGCGCAAAAGCAACAGAAGAAATTAAAGAAGAAATAAGTATAAGTAGATTTTTTATTTTCATATCGATAAACGTGTAAAATTTCAAAAACAAACTAAGGCAAAACAGATAAGCATTTCAAGCAGAAAACCTTTACGTTAAAAATAAGGGAATTTTATTCTTGTTTTAACTAAAAAATTTTTCAGACTGACAGGCATTAAATAGGTGTTTAAATTCGTCTATTTTTAGGATATTCCAATGCACATATTTTCAAAATTTTTAATATTTCTCTCGGGTTCACTTGGGATATTTACATTCACAAATTTGCCTGCGCAAACGCCGCAAAGCGATGAACGTGTTGCTGTTCATTCTGAATGGTACGCCTTTCCAACAGGCAACCCAAGCATTACCGCCGACTGGACTGAAGACTTTGACACCGCTGTTCTAAAGGCTCTTAATGAAAATAAGTTGGTTTTTCTAATCGCCAAACCTGTTGACAAACTTAATCCCTATATCCTTGGCAACACTTTAAGTAGCGGCAAGAGAACATTTTGGACCCACCCAAAATTTAAAGACTATTTAAAACAAAATTTTGTTTGCGTATACATTCCTATGTTCAAAAATTCTAATATGTCTGCTTCAAGAAACAAAAAATTTGCAGTCAGACACGACGAAATTTTAAAAGAAATAGGCCAAAACACTACTGTCTATCAGGGTTTAAAACCAACTGCAGCCTTTGTTTGCGATTTTTTAATGAATCCTGAAAAAGAAAAAGGAGGCATTGCAAAAATTACAAATATTTATGATGGCTACGAATCTCCCATTCCGTTTATTAACCTTTTGGAATCAAAAAAAGAAAGTATTTTAGACAATTACAAAGCGCAAAAACAGACAGATCCCAGAGAAAAAGTATCTTCTTCAGCCAGCAGAAGCATAGCAAAAGAAACATACAAGTTTAAGAAAATCGTTGGATGGGAAGATGATGTAGAAAATGCCAAACGTGTCGCAAAAAGAAATAAAGGAATAATTTTGCTTGTAATAGGCGCTTACGATATTGAACAAGTTATAGAGACCTCTGGTTTTTTTAACAGCAAAATATTCAAGTCTTATGCAAAAGAAAATTTTGCACTATTAAAAATAGGACAAAGCACACCTTCAGTCGAACGAAAGTACCCCAACAAAAAAGCTCTGGATGAATTTTTGCCAACTATAAACAAAAGTAAAAACTATAATTGTGAATTTCTTGCAAAAGCATTTACAGGAAGCACAATAAACGGCGTACGCTCATATAAATTAGTCATGAGCAGCACGCTCTTGCAAATTGCATTATATGATATAGAAAATAATAAAAGTCTGTCGCTTTCAATGCCGGAAACACTTATATTAAATGAAGCAAATGCAAAAGATATTCTTGCAGAAATCGGGCTTGCAAAACTGAAACTTGAATCAATGCGAACGGAAAAAAATAACGCTTCAAACTAGCGCTTGTTTAAAGTTTCTCTTAAATTTAACAATTAGCTGAAATAAACTTGATATAAAGCGCAAAATTGCCGATTTGAGAAAAAATATATTGACGCATTTGGAAAAATGACATTTATTTTGAGCTTTATATTTTACGCCAGAGTAGCTCAGTGGTAGAGCAGAGGACTCATAAGCCTTTGGTCGGCGATTCAAATTCGCCCTCTGGCACCACTTTAAAAGCCTTGCAAAAGAAATCTTTGCAAGGCTTTTTGGTTTTACTGAAAAAAGACTTCTAAACTTGAATATCAGTAATTATTTCCACTGCTAATATCATATTTATATTTTTTGATTGAAGCGTAATAAAAATTTTGCATTTTGAGAACTATGCCTAATTTATTTAATTTGTACTGCGATGAAAGTTGTCATTTAGAATATGACAAGTCTAATGCATGCGCATGGGGCGTTGTTTATTGTGAAACAGAAAAATATAAAGAAATTTCCGATAGAATTCGTGCGATAAAATCAACTCATAGAATTCAGCAAAATATAGAAATTAAATGGTCAAAAGTGAGTCCTGCAAAAGTCGACTATTACCTTGCCTTAGTTGATTACTTCTTTGATTCTCCGAATTTGTTTTTTAGAGGATTAGTTGCGCCAGATAAATCTAAATTAAATCATTTGGAATATTCACAAACACATGAAGATTGGTATTGGAAAATGTATTATACAATGCTTATTCATATATTGCCGAATACCAAAAACTATAGAATTTTTTTAGATATAAAAGACACTCATTCGCATAAAAAAGCAGCTAAACTAAAGGAAGTTCTGCATAATTCAAAGGGTGATTTTGATCATAATACTATTCGTAAACTTCAAGTTATTCGTTCTCATGAATCTGAAATAATGCAACTAACGGATTTATTTATTGGTGCTTTAACTTATCTCCATAGAAGGTTAGCAAGTTCCACTGCAAAAGAAAAAATTATAAAACGAATACAAGAACGAAGTAAGTACACTTTGCATCATACAACAGCAGGATTAGAGCAAAAATTTAATATTCTAATTTGGGAGCCTAATAATGGATAATTTAGACCTTTCCTGGTTACCAAATAAAATACTAGAAAAAGCTTATAATAACAATCTAGATTTTATAAGTGCGGTAGAGGAAGCCTTTAAAAATGATTTTGTTCGAAATATTACATATTTCAATTCAATTCGAATTGGCATCAAAAAGTACCCCATCGAATCAAGTGGTGAAAGCTCCACATTTTGGCATATAACAACATCTACTAGCAGAAATATAGATGGTAAGGAGATTAGAAAACGATGTCCTATGAGATGCGAACGAATAAAATGGCCCAAAGCTATTTTTGAAAATGATTCCGACCTGATTAAAGTTTGGCGAGAAAATAACCCAGGTAAAAAACGCATTATCTTCTATTTTCAGTTATCAATTGCTATTCCAAAGGAACAAGATTATATTGTCATACTGGATGATAGAAAAACCTATTTTCTGCTCTGGACAACGTATTGCTTCAACAATCAAATTAAATCTAACAGTTTTATCAAGAGATACAATACCGCTAAAAAGGCTGGGGACGCCCTAATATAGAACGTCCCCGAAACTCTTTCTACACTTGGCAGATGAGTTAAATTATTTAATTTTGTGTATAATTTGAATAGCATTTTTCTATATTGTCAAGATGTTTTTAGGGGGGGGGGGGTTACTTGTGCTTTATAAGAGTTTAGTGCCAATATCTCTCTAATAATACATTTAAGAATCATTACCTATCGATAGAATTATCATTAACTAAATTCATTCAAAAATTTTAACTAACTCATCCTACTTTGTAAATTAAACAATCTATTTCAAATATTCTGTTGGATCCGGAACGCCTGCTTCTTTGAATGAAGCTTTGCGTTCTTGGCAGGTGGCGCAGGTGCCGCAGTGCACTTCCCCACCCTTATAGCAAGACCAAGTCAGAGAAAAATCGACGTCCAGTTCTGCGCCAAGTTTTATTATCTCTGTTTTAGACATATTCACAAAGGGGCGCAAAAGTTTAATTTTAGAATAATCTGCAAGTGAAATCGCCTTATCCATAGCTTCTGCAAACTGAGGCGTGCAATCGGCATAGATTGCATGGTCGCCGGAATGTGCTGCGTATGCAACTGCGTTTGCTTTTATTGCGATTGCCCTTGCTGTTGCTATTGAAAGCAGCAGCATATTGCGATTGGGAACCACTGTTTGCGACATATTATCTTTTGCATATTCTGCGTTTGGCACGTTTACATCTTTTGATGTAAGTGCGTTTGCTCCAAAAATTTCGGCAAGATTACTTAAATCTGCAATACTATGTTTTATGTCTAATTTTGTGCAGTTCTTTTTTGCGTAGTCTAATTCTATTTTCTGTTTTTGCCCATAATTTACAGAAATTGCTTCTGCAATAGACTTTTCTGCAAAAAGTTTATGGAGCAGCACTGTTGAGTCTAAACCCCCTGAATATATAAGAACTGTTTTCATATTTGCCCCAATTTAGAGCAAATTTGTTTGTGTTTGCAAGGTTTTTGAATTTACAAAAATTTTTAATAGGCTAGTCTCTTGCGGATACTTAAAAAATGGGTTTTTATGGATATATCATTTTTACAGACAATTTTTGCAGCAGAAGGCGCTAATCAGCATGGAGCATTGATGCTACTTTTAATGGCGACAGGCGCGCTGGGTATCTTTCTTTTTGGTATGAAGATAATGAGCGATGGCTTGCAGAAAATTGCCGGCGAAAAATTGCGCTCAATTATGGGACAGATGACAGGGAATCGCTTTAAAGGCGTTTTGTCAGGCTGCGTGGTTACAGGTGCAATACAGTCTTCAACCGCCACAACTGTAATGGTTGTAAGTTTTGTAAATGCAGGTCTTTTAAAACTGCGCGAAGCTATTGGCGTTATTATGGGCGCCAATTTGGGGACAACGCTTACTGCTTGGATTATCGCTTTAATAGGCTCATTTTCTATTTCTGCAATTGCTTTGCCTATTATTGGTTTGGGAATGATTCTTTCTTTTTTTAAGAGGCAGTTTATTAAAAATTTTGGCGAATTTACAACAGGTTTTGGTCTTTTGTTTTTAGGTTTAGACTTCCTTAAAAAAAGCGTGCCTGACTTAACAGAAAATCCTGAGGCTTTGTCTTGGATTCAAGGGCTTACTCAGTATGGCTTTGGTTCTGTTTTGATTTTCTTGGTTTTAGGTTTTATACTAACGCTTTTAGTGCACTCTTCCGCAGTTGCAATTGCAATTACTATGACAGCTGCGGCAAATGGCTGGCTTGGCGTTGGCGACAATGTTTTTCAACTTGCGGCAGCTATCGTTTTGGGCGAAAACATAGGCACTACCATCACTGCTGTTTTGGCAGGCTCTACCGGCAATACAAATGCTAAAAGAGCAGCAATGGCCCACTTGACCTTTAATATGATAGGCGTTGTTTGGGTGCTTGCAGTTTTCCCATACTTTACACAGGCTGTAAATTACTTGGTAGACTTAGTTTATTCTAAAGAAATTGCAGCTGCGTCGGGCGACCCTACTGCTCTTATGAAGCTTGGTTTGAGCTACAAACTGTCGCTTTTCCACACAATGTTTAATTTTGCAAACATTATTGTGTTAGTTGGCTTTGTGCCGCAGATAGAAAAGCTTGTTTGCTTTCTTGTTAAAGGTAAGCCAAACGAAAAGCAGCAAAGTTCTTCAGAGCGTTTAGAGTACTTGTCTGCGCACTTTAACGAGATTGGCGAACTTTGCCTGTTTGAGGGTCAAAAAGAAGTTGTTCACCTTGCAGAAATGTCTACTAAAATGTTCGACGGCTTTACAGATTTGTTCCAAAAGCCAGACATTGATATGAGCGATCAGGTAAATTATTTGAGAGATCTTGAAGAAGAATGCGACAAACTTTCCTATGCGCTCACAAACTTTTTTGTTCAATGCACATCGCACGAATTAAGCGAAGCAAGCACATCACTGGTTGTTAAAAATATGATAATTGTTGCAGAGCTTGAAGATATGAGCGACTGCTGCTATCGCCTTATCACCCTTGCCAGAAAGAGATACAGAAAACAGTTTAAGTATCAGATGTTGCAGTCGCCGGCTTTTGTTGGCTTTTGTGATGAAATGGACCAGTTCCTGCTTTATGCGCACAGAATGCTTTTGCAGCAGCAGATTACTCAGGCAGACTTAGATAATGCGCAAAAGATACGTGCAATGTTAGATAAAACCCGCAAGTCTATTCGCCGAGAAGTTATCACAGCTATCGAAGAAGGCGGCAGCGCGAGAAGCGGTATCTTGTTCATAGAAATTCTAGGTCAGTGCGAAAAAGTTGGCGCACACGCCATGAATATTTTGGAGGCTTTGCAAAACCCTGCAATGCTGTTTACAGGCTCTAACCAGAAAAAATTAATTTAAAAAGTATGAAAAATTTTTACATTACAACAGCTATCGACTACGCAAACGGCTCTCCGCATTTGGGGCACGCTTACGAAAAAGTGCTTACAGACGTTATTGCCAGACACGAACGCCTAAAAGGCAAGAAAGTTCACTTTCTTACAGGCTTAGACGAGCATGGACAAAAAGTTCAGCAAAGCGCACGCAAAGCAGATATGAGCCCGCAGGCATTTTGCGACATTCAGGCAGAGAAATTTATCTCAATGTGCAAGCTTTTGAATATTTCTAATGACGATTATATTCGCACAACTCAAAAACGCCACAAAGATGTAGTCTGCACCCTGCTTCAAAAACTCTTTGATGCCGGCGACATTTATATGGCAGAGTATAAAGGCTTCTATTCTACAAGGCAAGAGCAGTTCCTTCAAGAGCGCGACAAAGTAGATGGCAAGTGGCCCGAAATTTTTGGCGAAATCATTGAAATTTCAGAACCAAACTACTTCTTTAAAACTTCAAAATATCAAACTTGGCTTGTAGATTTTATTAAAGAAAATGAAGACTTTATCTTCCCTCGCTTTAGGGCAAAACAAGTTTTAGAATTCTTGAAAGAGCCTTTGAACGACCTTTC
The DNA here is from genome assembly GCA_031547315.1 of Opitutales bacterium. Classification (GTDB taxonomy): domain Bacteria; phylum Verrucomicrobiota; class Verrucomicrobiia; order Opitutales; family Intestinicryptomonadaceae; genus Intestinicryptomonas. The sequence continues at coordinate 3,905 of JAVBSE010000029.1, read as the reverse complement.
AATTTCACGTCCAAAAGAACGCTTAGAATGGGGAATTCCGCTTCCTTTTGACCAAAATTACGTAACTTACGTTTGGTTTGATGCGCTTGTAAATTACATTTCTGCAATTGGCTATGGAACGCCGGAATTTTCGCAAAACTGGCCCGTAGATTATCATGTAATTGGCAAAGATATTTTGGTTCCGCCGCATTCTGTTTATTGGACAATTATGCTGAAAGCCTGTGGAATAGAGCTTCCTAAGTCGCTTCTTGTGCATGGCTGGTGGTTAAGCTCTGGCGAAAAAATGTCTAAGAGCCTTGGCAATATCGTTAATCCTTTAGACCTTGTTGAGCAGTTTGGCACAGACTCTTTCAGATACTTTTTAATGCGTGAAATGAATGTTGGACAAGACAGCGATTTTTCTGCCGACCTATTTTTTACACGCTACACAAGCGATTTAGGCAACGACCTAGGCAACCTTGTCAGCAGGGCGCTTAATATGTCGCACCGCTACTGCGGAGGTATTGTTAAGGCGCAGTCTGTTTTTGAAGAGCCTGAAAAAGAATTGAAAGAACTTTTCAATAATTCTATTGAAGAAATTAAGCGTATGTTTGATGGAATGCAATTTCACACTGCGCTGGATAAAATCTTTACATTCATAAGAGGCATAAACAGATACGCAGAAGTGCGTGCGCCTTGGAAGCTTGCAAAAAGCACTGAAAGCACAGACGCTCAAAGATTGGAAACTTCATTAGCTTATATGGCAGAGGGCTTGAGGCTTTCTGCAATAATGCTTGCGTCTGTAATGCCTTCTATTAGTGAGCAAATTTTGGGTCTTTTAGGGCAAAGCAGGCTTGAAGCTTATGGAGACAGCCTTGTTTGGGGCAATACTCTAGAAGGCTCTAAGCTAGGCGAACAGGCTATTTTGTTCCCTCGTCCTCAGGCAAAATAGCGAAGCGGAGCACCACCCGAAGGCGGTAGTTTTGCGTTAGTAAAGAGCCAAACATAGTGAGTGCCGAGTCATTTACTGCTGCAAATGTAAGTACAAATGCTTCGTTGCTACAAAAAACTTACGAAAGTCATGTAGATATCTACATTAGCTTTTCGTAAGTTTTTTTTGTGCCTTGCCAAGATCGAGCTAAGGCGAGATGAGTAGCTTTGCGAAGCAAAGACCCCGAACAAAGTAAGTGGGTGAGACATTTGCTACTGTAAATGCGAATACAAAGCCTCAGTTTGACAGTTTTGACTGATTTAGAATCTTCTAAAAAACCTCCGCTTCTTATGTAAGCTAAGCGAGATTTTTTTGCTTAAAGACTGTAGAATAAAAAATTTTGAAGTATTTTCAAAAAAAAATGGAACTTACTTTAAAATTAACTTACTAATATATCTACGACTAGCATGAATATTATTTGATACAGTTAGCCCTTGGGGCATTTATTTAGGCAGAAATTTACAGTTTCTTTCTGCTTTTTTGTATCTTAGATTCAAGATTTTTATTTAGGTATTCTGCAATTATTCAATTAATTTTTAATTTTTTACATTTATTTAACAGAACAAATATAAATATGAAAACACAAAAAAATATAATAATAGGACTTAGTGCGCTCTTTATAGGGGCAAGTGCATGGGCGGCAGACGTAATATTGCCCCCTGCAGACGCTACAGTTCTGGAAAATAACTACTCAGGGCAATTTTTAACCAGTTCGGTTCCCGGCTCTCATGTTTGGATTAAGTCAGGCACTTATTCTTACGCTGCAGGCCAAGAAAAATGGACTACTGCAATTAGCGGAGCATCAGGCAAAACATTATACTTTGGCGACCCTACAAATCCTAACAGTACAGACCTGGTAGTTCCTCTAGGAGCCAGCAGTCTTGTAAGAGACATAACTTTGGGTGATTCTGCTGCATACTTTTACAGCGGAAATTTTTCTAACACACACCTTGCAGGCGGTGCAGGCGAAACCAATATAACAATTTATGGCGGCTCATTTCGTGATATAGCCGGCGGAACTTGGGGTTCTGGCGCATCAACCGGCGACGTTAACATAACAATGTATGGCGGTAAACTTGCTTCAAGCGCTTCTTTCGGACTTGTTGGCGGCGGTATGACAGCAACAGACAACCGCACAGGCAATGTAAATATTCTTATTTCAGACAAAGCTGAAGTAACTTACGCTATCGCAGGCGGCGGCCGTGGGAATGCAATTATTGGCAATACAAATCTTACGCTTGCAAATGGTGCAAAAAGCTGGGCGCTATTAGGCGGCGGTGGCGACCTTGAAGCAAAGTCTGAGGGTTCGTCTGTTACAGGAAATACAAATGTAGTTCTTTCCGGCGGAGTTGTAGGAAAGCAGAATATAGGCACACTTACATCTGGCTATAAGGTTGCAGCAGTTATTGGCGGCGGCATGAATAAGTCGGCAATCGGAGGCAGCTCTAACGTTCTAATTGAAAAAGACAGCTCTGTAAATGGTATGATTATTGGCGGCAATGTTGGTTGGGAAACTTCAAGCGTTGCAGGCGGTACAAATATCAAAATTACAGGTGGTAACATTACTGCAAATACAACTCAGTCTTATGCGGGTCTAAATACTGTAAAAGAAGGTATTTATGGCGGCGGTATGGCTTTAGGTGTGTCTCAGTTTCTTTCTGTAACTAAGTCTGCAAATGAAACCGTTAACAATGGTACAAATATTTTTATTGAGGGTGGCGATATTACAGGCAGTGTTTACGGCGGTGGATATGCAAGTGGTGTAAAAGGAACATTATCGGGAACTTCTACAGGCACTTCAACTGTAAATGGCGGTACAAACATTGTAATAGATTCTGCAAACAGTGAAGTAAAAATTACAGGAAACATCTATGGCGGCGGATACTCTGGCGACTATGGAACTTCTACTGTAAACGATGGAACAAAAGTAACGCTTAAGGGAGATAAAACAACAATTATTGGCAATATTTCCGGAGCAGGCTTAAAAGGTTCCAGTACTTCAAGCGCATCAACAGTTAATGGAACAAAAACATTAAATCTTGAAAATTTTGGAGGCTCTGTTTCCGGAACAATTTCAAATTTTGATAATGTTAATATTAAAAATTCTACTTTAAAGAATACATTAACATTTGATTCAAGTGCAAGTTCCCTGACAGTTTCTGGAAACACAACACTTGAAGGTAAGGTTGTTGGGGCAGCTAACACAAGAGTCTTGGGCGGTTCAACATTTACAATTGCAGTGAATCAGAATGATCAGCTAAGCGGCAATCTTGCAATTGAAGAAACCGGCGCAGTAAAATTGGTAGCGGGTGCAAATGCATCAGGTTCATACAATTTTCTATCAGGCACAATTACAAAGGGCACAATAGATGCTAAGAATGTTTTTGGCGGCTTTTATGAAGATGGTGCTTTCACAGTTGGTCTTAAGGGAGAGCTTGTAGTTAACGACGCACCTAAAGCAGTTGAAGTTGGCAAGGGCGAAAATAAAGTTGCAATAGTCAACATTGCTTCAACAGAAGCTGCAACAGAAGTGCCTTTAGTTACAATGAGCTTTAACGTGGCAGCAATGTCTGAAGAAGACACAATCACAGTTAAGGCTGTAGAGAATGTAAATAACGCAGCACTTCAAAATACAATTCAGGCACTGGTGTCTGACCCTGTATTAAGCGTTTTAGATGCGTTTGAATTCACAGTTGAGGGCATGGCAAAAACAGACACAGTTGTTTTAAGCTTCTGGGTTGGTGCAAATCAAGACGTTACAAAGCTTGCAGTGTTCCATAAAGAAGACGGCGGCGAGTGGGAAACCTACTCAAGCGACATTTCTTACGATGGCGAATACGCATTCTTTAGCGTAAATGGCTTTAGCTCTTACGCACTTGCGGCAGTACCGGAACCATCAACTTATGCAGCTATCTTTGGTGCAATTGCATTGGCG
>JAVBSE010000102.1:0-5696 GCA_031547315.1 Opitutales bacterium | reverse complement strand
AGATATTTCTGAATATTTTTTACGTGAAGCACGTAAAGACTCAGGGCTTAGCTTCGACAAATACGCTTACGAACTTATCAAACCCTTTAAAGACGAAATTGTACCTGCAAAAGATTTGCCTAAGGGCATCTATATTTTTGGCAGCGGCATGATGGTAGAAAATACGCCAAGCTATGCTGCGGCAAGTGCAATTATGGACCAAGCTGAAAACGCTATCTTTTTTGTTGGCTATTGCGACCCGGACACCCCAGGGGGCAGGCTTCTAAAAAAAGCTAAGGGCGACACTACATTTATCTTTCAAAACCTTGGCTACATTGCGCACACAAATTGTAAGATAGACAGGTTTGACCTTAGCTCTCACGCAGACAGACGCGAACTCTTAGACTTTGCACTGCGCACAGACCCTCGCACAATAATACTAACCCATGGCGACGAAGAAGCACGCAACTGGTTTATGGACGAACTTCTGGACCTTGCCCCCCACATTGGCATAGTTATCGCAAACCCAGGCGAAGCAATTTCAATCTAAGCTTTTACAGCAGTTCGTAATAGCGAATTACATGAGTAATTTTCAACAGCTCCTCTTCGGTATACCACAATAATTTACCTTCGCCAAATCCTGCTTTTATACAAAACTCTTTAGTATATTTATTATAGGCAATCATCGCTTCCGGATGACCTGCTTTATTATTAGGCTTATATTTTCTTTGGTCCAAAAAATTTTTTTTCAAATTTTCCGCAAATTCCTCCTTTGTATCAAGATCTAATCTGGCCTCATTTCGTGATTTTAAAATGGCACTGCCCTCTGAATTATAGCCATAAAATTCTATGATGACTATTGTACCTTTATCCAGAAGACTCATAATTTTTCTCGAGTTAAACCTTTTTTCCTCAACAAATTTAATATTAACTTTAAGCTCTTTTTTTAGATATGCCCATAAAAATGGCGGCACCTTCCACCATCTGTCAAATTCGCCTTTTTCCAAAGCATTTCCATTGTTTTAAGCAACTTTTGGTAATCTAAGTCAGGCGCTATATGAAATATTATTGGTAAAAAAAGTTGCTTCATATAATTTACACCTGCATCTCCATCAAAAGATACACTGGGTAAATTAAGATTATTGTAAGGAATAAGCACATCCCCATTTTCTTTTACAATTACAGATTTTTGCATTCGCTCTATGCGTTCTTTCTGCGTTTCGGCATTAGTTGTGTTAAAAGAAAATAAAACGCAAATAAGCAAACAGCACTTTATTAATGTAACTAAAGTATATTTAGAGATCTTGTTTACTATCGAGGAATTTTTCTGAAGATTATTCGATTTCATATTTTTCACCTTTTCAAAAGTCTATACGACTTAATATGTTTTTATTTTTAAGCCACCTTAAAAAATAAATCAAGCCCTATTTCACAAAATATTAAAAAATCCAAAAAAATTAAACCTCAAATGACGAAGTGGAGCGCAGTAAGCACAAAATGCAGGAAACTATGCAAAGCATAAAGGGCTTTAGCCCCGAGACGCAAAGCACAAGCTCAAACGAAAATACGCAGATGAGTACAAATATAAATTAGCTACAGATCTAAGATATGAAAATAGATGAAATAAAAAAGATGAATATGGTTTTACTTAATTTAAAGTCTATTGCGATGCAGATAAGAAAGTGGAATAAACTTAATGAGCTTGCTTGATTTTTTATCTGTTAACATCTGTTATATCTGTGGTTAATTTTTATTTTAGATATTGCAATATAGCAGATTTAGGAAGGCGAGTTTTTTGCATTTCTTAGTATTCATGCGAAAAGTGAAAATAAATGAAAATAGTTCTTGCGTTTTCAAAACAAAAGTATCTTATTGAGTTCTTTAATTGACGCAGGATGGAGCAGCTTGGTAGCTCGTCAGGCTCATAACCTGAAGGTCGTTGGTTCAAATCCAGCTCCTGCACCCAATTAACAAAAAAGCAAATGCGCGAAAGCAGTTTGCTTTTTTTATTTTTTCTATTTATAGCTGCGATTTTTGGCACAAAAGTTCGTTCCAAAAAAAATAAACTCATTCAAGTAGATAGCTACATTCGTAAGTTTATTTTTTTTGCGCCTGCTTTTGCACTCAAAACTCTTGCTCTAAATAGAAAAAATTAGTGCAAGATCGTAGCGCAGCTTTTTATGAACCTTGATAAACAGCGAAGGTAATTTTTGCAGATAAAAGTACGATATTATTTCTTGACTTAACGTACGCAATAACGTACGTTACCAAATCAAAAGAAAGGACAAATATGACTTCAATATCTTCTACAGTAGCAAGAAATAAGCTTTATGCACTTATTGACGAGGTTTCAAAAACTTCCAAACCTGTTGTAATTACAGGCAAACGCTCAAATGCTGTTATGATTTCAGAAGCAGACTGGAATGCCATTCAAGAAACTTTATATCTTACATCAATTAAAGGCATGACCGACTCTATAAAAAAGGGAATGAAAACTCCAATTTCAAAATGTTCCAAAAAATTAGATTGGTAAAATCATGCCTTACGATTTGGTTTACACTTCACAAGCTCGCAAAGATGCAAAAAAAATTGCATCAAGCGGACTAAAAGAAAAAGTTTTGACTCTTTTAGATTTAGTATCAAAAACGCCATTTAAAACTAATCCTCCATTTGAGGCTCTTGTTGGCGACTTATCTGGTGCATATTCAAGGCGAATAAACATTCAGCACAGGCTTGTCTACCAAGTTTACGAAACAGAAAAAGTAGTTAAAATCCTCAGGATGTGGACTCATTACGAGTAGTTTTATTTTTAAGATAGTAATCAAAAAAAACGTGTCGACTTCTGATTAAGGAAATCGACACGCTACACAAACTACAATAAGGCTATACAAATAAGATATAATATAGCTTACTTGTTATAAACTTGCCATAGTTTCTAAACTTTTTCCTAAAAAGTTCAAGACAATTATAAAAAATCTTTAAAAATACATAAAAAAGCGCCTTAGACGTAAATTCCAAGACGCTTAAAATTTTTATATTTGCCTTAATTAAGCAACACGCTCTACAAACAACTGTGGAGGGGTTGGACGCCTTGGCGCAAGTCTGTATGCGTTTCTTAGGTAGTCCATTGCCGCATTTAGTGTAGATTCGTCGTTATAGTGAATCATAAGGAGAGGTTCACCCTGTTTTACCTGAGTGCCAATCTTCTTAATTTCTGTTACGCCTGCAAATGGATCCGGCTTGCCTGTTTTGCCGCCTGTTGTAAGAATATGAACGCCACGTGCTATCATGCCGGCGTTAATATTATGCACATAACCACGCTTAGGAGCAGGAAGCTTTCTTGTGTACTTTGGCATTGGAAACTTAGAAACATCCGTCAGCCAAGGAGCTGCCCCGCCCTGAGCTTTAACCATTTCCAAGAACTTTGCATACGCAGAACCATCTTCAATTACACGCTCTACAGCCTGTTTTGAAGCTAATGTAGAACCTGCAACACCTGCCTGACGTACAATTTCCATACCCAAGCGGAATACCAAATCCTTCATATCTTCAGTGCCTTCGCCCTTTAAGAATTTGACAACTTCTAAAATTTCAAGACCCTGCCCCACACAATCGCCAAGCGGCTGATTAATGTCAGTAACCAAAGCAACACAGCGGCGCTTCATTACTTTTGCAACCCTAGTGATAGTTCTGGCAAGCTGTTTTGCCTGTTCCAATTCACGCAAAAATGAGCCATTACCCCACTTAACGTCAACAACCAAGCCCTCTGCGCCCGCAGCAAATTTTTTGCTGAGCACGCTTGTAGAAATAAGCGGCAAAGACGGAATTGTTGCAGTATTATGACGCATATTAAATATAATTTCGTCAGACGGAGAAATGCGATTATCGTGCTTTGCAATAGCGCAGCCAACAGTTGCAAGCTGCTTAGAAAATTCTTGCAAAGAAAGCGTTGTCTTAAAGCCCGGAATAGAGGCAAGTTTGTCGCAAACGCTGATAACAAAGTCTTCGTCTTGGCTGGTATATGCAGGCATTACAACACCACAAGCAGCCGAAATTGCCGCCAAAATAATAGTAGATTTGTCGCCAACCCCGCCGGTTGAATATTTGGCAACTTTAGGACGTGTAATTGTAGATAAATCTAAAACTTCGCCCGTTAAAATCATTTCTTCAGCAAACATTGCTGTTTCTTGCGCCGACATATCTTTAAAATATATCGCCATTAAAAGCGCAGACATTTGATATTCAGGAATTTCTTTGTCTAGAATTGAATCGACCAAGAAACGTACTTCTTCTTCTGTAAACTCAAGCCCATCACGTTTTTTTTCAATCAAATAAGCGTATGAAGGCTTAATTGTGGTCTTGAGTGTTGTAATTTTTTTTATGGCCATAATTTTATCTCGAGTAGACTAAAACCCTATCATCAAGCAAATTTGCGCAATGCCTATGCTAACTTAACCCAATGAGAGGTCTTATTTTATTTGAAGATACTATTGAAAGATTTTTCTTAAAAAAATATATCCTTAATAACTTAAGAATATCGTTTAAAACCAACCTTTTACAAACATAATACCGTCTTAATCGATAAAGATGATGATTTTTTCAGATTTGTCGAGCATAAAATGAAAGTTTTTTTCAAAACACTCTACTGTTGTGTTTTTTATCCGATAAAAGCTTGTTGACAAAATAAAACTAAAAAAAATGTTGTCAAAAGCGAATATTTTAAACATATTTTAATCCTTTCTATAAAGATGAGCGAAAAACCAAAAAACAGCAAATCTAAGAGTTTTGAAGACGCATTTAGCGAGCTTCAGTCTATCCTGCGCGAACTTAACGACTCTAAAGTCCCTCTAGACAAGCTTATCGAGAAATACAAATTGGCAAAAGATTGCCTAAATATCTGCCGTGCAAGACTTGGCGAAGCAGAACTTGAAGTAAAGAAACTTGGCAAAAACGGCCTAGAAAACTTTCAAGACTAAAAATAATTTTATAATCATAAGACAGCTTTAGATATGAGTATTTTATCAAAAATTAAAGGTCCTGAAAACGTTAAAAATCTTTCTTCCCAAGAATTGACAATTCTGGCGCAAGAAATAAGAGACGAAATTATAGATGTAACTTCAAAAAATGGCGGGCACGTAGGGCCAAACTTAGGCTTGGTTGAACTTTCAATAGCTTTGCACAGGGTTTTTACCACTCCTAAAGACAAAATTGTTTTTGACGTTTCGCATCAAAGCTATGTGCATAAACTTCTTACCGGCCGCAACGACGAAAAGTTTAAGCTTCTAAGAAAAACTGGCGGCTACTGCGGCTTTTGCAACAGAAAAGAAAGCCCGCACGACGCCTTTGGCGCAGGCCATGCAGGCACTGCCCTTTCTGCGGCCTTAGGCCTTGCAGCAGCAAGAGACGCCAAACATACTGACGAAAATGTTATCGCAGTTGTGGGCGACGCAGCCCTCACCAATGGTATCAGCTTTGAAGCTTTAAATAACATAGCTTCCAGCGCTAAAAAATTCATTGTTGTTTTGAACGACAACAAAATGTCTATTTCAAAAAATGTGGGTTCACTTTCTAAATACTTGAATGAAGTTTTGACTCACCCCACTTACAACAGACTTTATACAGACTTAGATTCTTTCTTAAAAAAGTCTTACATAGGAAAGCAAATTTCACACCTTGGCAATAAGGCTTTAACAGAAACGAAAGAGTTTTTCTTGCCA
>JAVBSE010000105.1:0-3362 GCA_031547315.1 Opitutales bacterium | reverse complement strand
ATTTTTGAAGAAAATGAAAACATGGCAGTTGTAGCTTACTTTTCTGACAACACTCAAGAACTTGCAAAAGCTATATCAGGCAAAGGGCCTGCGCCTAAAGTAACGCCTCGCAAAGGCAGCTTAAAAGATTGGGTAAAAACTTTGACTCCTGAAAATCTTTGCCCTGCTTTTGGCGTTCAGCTTGCCGCAGATGAAGAAGGCAACTTGGTGATACTTTCTTATGGACAGGCAGTAGCGCAATCTACTTCTAAAAACGCAATAAGAAATGCGCAAACTGCTTCTTCTACTTATGCAGACGCCTATATACGTCAATTTGCCGGCGAACTTGTAAGCTACGAAAATGCATCAGGACGCCTTGAAAAGACAAACGAATTTAAAGATGGTACAGAAATTTTAATTGGCAATTTTTCTGACGTTTCTATTAAAGCAGTGGCAAATGCGCTTGAAATTCAGGGCATTTACACGCTCAGAACTTGGGAAACCAAAGATTTAAGAAATGGTAGCTTTATTGTAGGCACTATAAGAGCTTGGTCTATTAAGAGCGCAGGCATTGCAAAAAATCTTGAAGAAGGCAAAGCTATGTCTGCACCAAAAGCAGTGCCTGGCACAGAAAAATCTGCGTCTGAAAAATACAAAATTGAAAGCATAGAAAGTGAAGATTTCTAAAAAAAATCTTACTTGCATAGCGTTTGCATTTTTATTTTTGCCAGTCTGCGCAAAGCCCTTTGCTAAAATACAGGGCGATGCGCTGATTGCAGAAGGCTGCGCCATACCCCAAAGCGAAAGCTTTGCGTCTAAGAGAAATGCAGAAGAAAATGCCCAAACAGACGCCTATATGAACGTCTTAAAATATGCGATTTCAGAAAGCTTAGAAATACCCGAAATTTTTAAGCCCTTAAAAGACGATATTTTAGAGCGTGCGTTTGTAAGTTATGCCCCGCTTGCATTTAAATTAGAAAGTGTAAAAGTTCTAGAAAAATCTTCCACAAATGAAAGGGCTGTTTGCAGAATTTCTGTGCCTCTTTTTAACCTTAAAGATATGAATTTTAAGGTAAAATCTGCGCCTGAAGACTACATACTTTCTTTTACAGCCACTTCTCCTGTTTTGGCTTATGAATTAAATTCGATTGCCAAAAAATCGCCAGATACGGCCCTTCTTTGCAACTATGAATTGGGTCAAATTCTGGATGGAAAAAAGATATCGCAATTAAATGATTTTTTGCTAAATCCACGTGAAAACATTAGCCCTGAAAACCTAAAAAACATCAATGCAAACGCACTGGTTTTTGCTCTAGGTAAATGCTATGCAGACGACATTACTGCCAAGCCAATAATTGCAGAACTAAAGAAAAGAAACTATATTAACACCGCAAAATTTTTTGAAAATTTATCTTTAAAAGCAGATGAAAATACAGGCGAAAGCCTACATATTAAAAGCTTTGCAAATGCTGCTCAAAAAGAAGCGCTTGAATATAATATTCCCCTGTTCGACTTGCTTATTAAGGCCGGCGGAAATTTAAAAATTTGCGAAAGCAAAGATTTTTCAAACAATCCAAAGCTAATTGAGGCAAGAAAATATTTTTCTCAAAATCCGCCAGATTTAAGGGCTGCGCTGAGCGCCTCTATTTTGTCTTTAGACTCAATAAGTTCTGAAGCTTTTAATCTTTCAGGGCGCTCTTTAGAGCTTTTAGACAAAAAATATTTGGCAATGTATTGTTATTTACAGTCTTACAATTTAGACAAAAAAAATCCTTACGCAGCAGGGAATTTGGCGCTTTTGCTTAGTGCGTTAAAAGAAGATAAGCTTGCAAAAACTTGGTCCGATAAAGCACTTAAGAATGAAAATATTTCTTCTTGGTCAAAAAATAAACTTTTAGAAACTTTTAAATCTAACCCCTAAAAAATCAAAATGAAAAAATCTATCTTAAAAAATCTTTTAAGAAGCCTGCTTATTCCTGTGGGACTGTCTTTCTTATCTGCCTGTGCAAATAAAAGAGAAGAAATGCAAGTGGCATGGTATGCCGGCGACAATGTAAAAGCGCAAACAAAAGCCTTGGAAATTCTGGACAACAAAAAAGAAGGCACTGACGCACTAATAAATATGTTTGAAGCAGCAAGCACAAGCAGAGGCGCAGGAGACTTTAAGAAAAGCAAAGAGCTGCTAAAAGACGCCTACACCCTTGTAAAACAATATGATGAAGAAGCAGAAGTAAGTATCTCTAAAGAAACACTTGCTGTGCTTATCAATCAAACAATGCTCCCTTACAGAGGCTACTATTATGACAGAATTATGATGTCTGCGTATCAGGCGCTAAACTATATGCAGCTTGGCGAAACTGAAAACGCAAAAAGAGAACTGCGCAGGCTCTATAGTTTTCAGAAAGACGCCCAGTATGAGAATCAAAAGCGCATAGAAAAAGAGAAAGAAAAGCTCGACGCAGAATTGGCAAAAAACAAATCCGGCTTCAGCATTACAGACACAATTTCAAACAATGAAAAACTGGGCACAGAACTTACAACCCACTATGGCAGCAGCTATCAAAAAAATGCACACTCTGCGGCAAAACTGTTTTCTAACGCATTTGCATATTGGCTAAATGGCATTTATCTTGCTGCAAATGCCCATGACTCTGCAGAGCTTGAAAGCGCAAGAAAATTCCTAGAATTTGCAAATGGCGCAACAGATGCAAAAAATCCTTTTATTGCAATAGACTTAATGACTATTGAAAAGAATGCGCCAGAAGCTAAAAAAACAAACGGCGTAACTTATGTGATTTACGAGGCAGGTTCTGCGCCTATCAGAAAGTCTTTTAGAGTAGAGCTGCCTTTAATGCTTATAAATTCAAAACTGCCTCATGTGAGCATGAATTTTCCTTATCTTAAAATGCAAGATTCTTATGTGGCAAATATCAGAGTTCAAGCAGGTTCGCAAAGCTTCTATACAGAGTGCATTGCAGATATGGACGCAATTATCAAAAACGAATTTGACATAAATTTGCCAATGGTAATCACAAAAACAATTTTGGGTGCGGCAATTAAAGCAGGTGCGTCTGCGGCAGTGCAAAACAGCATAGGCGACGACTCTACAAGGCTTGTTGCGGGCATAGGTTTGGGGCTTTTGCAAGCAAGCATAAACAATGCAGACCTGCGCACTTGGTCAACGCTTCCTAAGCAAATTTCAATTGCAAGGGTGGAAACCCCTGCAAATGGCTCTGTGACTGTTGATGGTTTTCCGCTTGAACTTAATCCTAAAACTGTCAATATTGTGCATGTAAAAAATAACTCTGCAAGTGCAAGTTCTGTCATAAAAGTATTTAATATAAGCAAATAATAAATATTATAAATTTAATACTAATTCTAGA
>JAVBSE010000093.1:0-2544 GCA_031547315.1 Opitutales bacterium | reverse complement strand
AAATAAGACTGCTAGGTTATTTGGTATGCATTTTGCATCAAAAAGTGGGGTTTTGAATGCCTTGATAGGAAAGCGTTTGCTGTTTGTGGTGGCGCTTTTGGCTGCGTCGCCGATTTTGCAGGCGTCTGACGTAAAGCCCGGGGTTTTGTTTCACATAGGGTTTTTGCCTGTGTCGAATTCTATGCTCACAATGGCAGTTTTTAGTGTCTTGTTTATTTTGTTTGTGCGTTTTGTGCTTTTGCGCAAGGGCGTAAATAAAGTGCCTTCAAAGGGGCAGTTGTTTTTTGAAACTGTTATAAGTTCGCTTTCAGGCATTTTAGAGGGTATTAGGGGTAAAAAGGCATTTAGAGGCGCTGCGCCATATTTGTTTTGCCTATTTACTTACATTTTGGCTATGAACTGGATAGGCTTACTCCCTGGGGTAGGCTCTGTGGGAGAGCATGAAACTGCTGTAATCACAAAATCTGAGATTCCAAGTTATGAGGCAAAGGGCTTTCATATTTCTGAAGAAAATGGCGCAGTTAAGGCGGAAAAATTTGTACCTTTTGTGCGTCCTGCCCATACAGATTTGAATATGACTTTTGCTTTGTCGCTGATTTCGTTTATTTTATTTTTCTATTTTGTGAAAAAGTATGCAGGCTTTGGCGCTTTATATAAAGACTGGTTTGGCAATAAGGCAGATAAGAATGAAGTTTCGCTTTTCATTTATTATATGTTCTTCCCGATATTTTTTGCTGTGGGGTTTATTGAAGTGATTTCTGCTTGCATACGCCCATTGTCGCTTTCTTTCCGACTTTTTGGAAACGTTTTTGGGGGCGAAACTTTGCTTGATAAAATGCATCAGATTGCGTGGAGCTTTGATGGCATTGCAATGTTTTTTACGTGGCTTTTGCCGCTTCCGTTGTAGTGGTTAGAGCTTTTGGTGGGCTTAATTCAGGCTTTTGTTTTCACGCTGCTTACAGCTTTGTACATTGGCTTAATTACAAATCATGACGAAGCTATGCATTAAAATTTAATCAAATTAAGAAAGGTAATATATGTTAGATATAATATTGGCTGTTGCAACAGCTCCGGAAGTAACACAGGCAGCCGAGGCTGCAACAACATCTGCAATTAGCGGAAGCATTCAGGGCGCACTTGGTTGCTTGGGCGCTGCATTGGGTGTGGGTTTGGTTGGTTCTAAGGCTGTTGAGGCTATTGGCCGCAATCCTGCTTCTTTCAGTAAGGTTTTGGTTTTGGGCGTTTTGGGTATGGCTTTGGCAGAAGCTGTTGCATTTTACGCATTGTTCCTTGGCAAATAATTTAAAGCTTTAATTTTATGAAGCTTTTGTTTGCTGCGGGCGGAAATCCGCTATCATTTTTAACAGACTTAGGGGTAGAGTGGCCTATGCTAATCTCTCAGGCGCTGATGTTTATATTGGTGGCTGTGATACTGTACGCACTTGCATTTAAGCCTGTTATGAAGATGATGAATGAGCGTGAAGACGAAATCTCAAAAGGGCTTTCAGACGCAAAAGAGGCTGCGCAAAAATTAGAGAACGCTCAAAAAGATGCGGCTTTAAAAATGTCTGAAGCTGTTGCCGAAGCTTCCGCTTTGCTTGCAAAAACTAGGGAAGACGCAAAGCTGTTTTTAGAAAAAAGCTCTAAAGAAGCTTCTGAAAAAGCGGCAGACATTATTGCAAACGCCAAAAAAGAGATAGAATCTGACAGAATTAAAATGCATGCAGACCTTAAAAAAGATCTTGCATATTTAGTTGTTAAAACTTCAGAAAAAGTTTTGGCAGAAGCTTTGGATGATAATACAAAAGCCAAAATTGCAGCGGCAAGCGCAAAAGAAATCAAGTAAATGACGCAAAAAAAATTAGTCGAAAACTTGTTAAAACTTTCTGAAAATTCAGAAGGGCTTGTTGAGGCTGGGCGTGTTAAGGCTGTGTGCGCTTTTGTAGAACAAAAATTTTCTGAAATCAACGCTGTAAAAATTTTAAAACTTTATAAAAAAGGTTTGGATTTACGCATAGCGCAGCAAAGTTCAAAAGTTTTTTATTCAGGCAGTTTGGACGACGCTTCAAAGCAGGTTTTGGCTGCGTTTGCAAAGTCTAAGGGGGCAATTTCAGGCTTAGAATTTTTAGAAGAAGACAAACTTATAGCCGGCATTAAAATATCTGTGGGAGACAGAGTTTGGGAGAACTCGCTTCGTTTAAGGTTAGAAATGCTGGCACAATCTTTAGGGGTATAAATGAACGACATTATTAAGGATATTGAAGCGCAAATAGAGCGCATTGAAAGCAGCAGCAAAAAAAGCAACGTTGGCACAATTATTTCTGTTGCAGACGGCGTGGCTCGTGTTGCGGGTTTGTCGGAAGCAATGTATAATGAGATGATTGCCTTTCCCGGCGGCGTTTTTGGCATTGCGCTTAATTTGACAGAAAGCGAAGTTGCCTGTGTGCTTTTGGGCGATGTTTCTCACATCTGCGAGGGGCAAGAGGCAAGAACAACAGGCAGGCTTTTGAGTGTTCCTGTCGGCAAAGAGCTTTTGGGCAGAGT
>JAVBSE010000043.1:0-5107 GCA_031547315.1 Opitutales bacterium | reverse complement strand
AAAATGCTGTATAGGTATGGCGGCTATACTTACGCACAAAAAGGTCCTACTTTGGTAAGATTTAAGAGCATAAATGAAGAGCCTGAATTTTTAGGAGAAATTGTTTATCCAAACCCTGTGCTTAATGCTTTTAAAGATTTTTATCTTGTTAGAAGGCTGGCACGCATGGATATTTTTAGGCTTAGGCTTACAAAAGACGGTAATATAGTATTTCTTACTAAAGGCGACTTCCGGCTCACGCCCAATATCGCTGGCTGTTCACCCTGATGGCAATGTTTTGTCAGGCGAATATATTTCAAACCCCGAACGCCGTGCGATAGATATTTTTCATAGTGCAGACCAAGGCGAGACATGGTCTGTAATTCATAAAATACCTGCAAAAACAATAAGGCATATTCACGCAATAGAATATGACAAATATGAAGACGCATATTGGATTTGCACTGGCGACAATGATAATGAAAATTTTCTGTTCAAAGCCTCAAAAGATTTTAAAAGTTTTGAGACAATTTTAAAATACGGAAAAATCAACAGGTATTTTGAAATGCGCATCACTGAAAAAAATGTTTTCTTGGTGACAGATTCTAATGGGCTTGAAACAAATTTTATTAGGGCATTAGATAAAAAGACTCTGGAAGTTAAAGATGTTCAGGCAATAGCAAATACAGGTTATTTTACAGCTTTGGTGGGCAAGTATTTTTTGTCTGCAACTGCAACGTCGCCATATTCTCTTAAAACTTGCGATGCTTTAAATGTGCATATTTATGCAGTTAATACAGAAACTTTAGAGTCTAAAAGGCTGGCAGTTTTTGCAGTAGATTTTTTGACAAAACTTTCTTACTGCAAGCATGTTCAAAAGGGTCTGTTTCAATTTGCCTATATTTTCTTTCCTGAAGGAGACGATATGCAGGCAAACGAAGTAATGCTGGGGGCAAATGGAGTGGCCGGTTTTTCTGATTCCACATGGATATGGGATCTTTCAAAACAGCTTAATTTCTAGTATTTACTAATAAATCTTAACTGTGCTAAAAAAGCTTTATTCTGGTTCGAATAAAGCTTTTAATGTTTGCAAAAAAGAAGAAAAAATATTTGAATATGCAAAATTTTTAAACTTATGAAGCGACTTAAAGCAGAAGACATTATAGATTTAGAGATATTTATACAAAACGATCAGCGCAATTCTGAAGAGTATAAAAGAAACAGAGATTTTAAAATTTTTTCCAAAATCGACGACTCTAAAAAGCAGTCTGAAATTACACTTTTAAAGTCTTGGATAGAAGGAATGCGTGTGCTTTTTCCCAAGCACTCTGCAGGCTTTGTGGCGTCTATTGTTTTTAAGCTTTTTTCTTTAGTTTTATTTTTGATAGGCGCGTTGCTTATAGGCTTGCCGCTTGCAAATGCGTTTTTTGTAAGGTCTGCGGACGGAAGCTCAATTAACGTGAGTTTCTTTTTTATTACTTGCGTACTTATTCCTTTGGTCTTGCTATTTTCTGCAGTGTTTTTTGCAAAATTTTTTGGTGAAATTATAGACCTTGCCATTTCTGCAATCCTTAACAAAATCTTCAAAAATTCAGGCGGCTTAAGGGCAATTTATGCCACAAACAAAAAGTGGATTTTGCTTAAAGGCGCAATTTGCGCTCAGTATTTTGGTTTGGGCATTGCTGTTGGAATTTTTGCAACGCAGTTTTTTAGACCAACATTTAATGAGTATAAATATGGCTGGCAAACTACGCTGCCGCAGTATGTAAGTTCTGAGCGCATGTACAGTTTTGTGAAAACAGTTGCGCTGCCTTGGCGCATTTTTGCAGGCGAAGGTGTGGGCTATCCTAGTTTTGAGCAAATTGCTGCTTCAAAAATTATTTCAGATTCTGCGCCTGTGGTTCAGGGAGAGTCTGCACCAAGGTATGAAACTTGGTCTGTGTTTTTTATATTTGCGTCTTTATTTTATGGCGTGATTTTGCGTCTTATTATCTTAGCTTTTTATAACTTTAAACTCAGCAGATTTTTTGGTATTCACAGAATCAGAAACGACAGAAAAATCAGCGAAATTCTTAGGCGCATGAACTATGCAAGCAGCGACAGTTCGCTCAATTTATCGCCAGCTTCTATGGAAGATGAAACTGACGCAGTTGCGCTTATTAGGGAAGATTTGCAACCTTGGGAAGGTCCCGTATTTGAATCCATCAAAACCAGCATAGGGGCAACCAATGCAGACCTTCTTCACTATAATTTTGCCAGCGAAATTTTAAATGAAACGCTTTTGCCTGCAAAGCACAAATACAAATATATAGCGCTTGCATATTTGTCTGACGACTATAACGAAGAAATTTTTGAAATCATTGAAGCCCTTGTGGCAAAGTTTCCTGAGGCCTTTATAAGCGTTCATCTTTTGGGCAGGCTTTCAAAGCCTGAGGGTGTATTTCATGCGCCGCCGCCTGTGGAAAAATCTTGGTGGGAACGTAAAATAAATTCAGTGTCAACACGCAATCTTAAACTATTTTAAGCAATGGAAAAAATTTATAAACTTGTTATAGTGGGGCGTCCTAATGACGGGAAATCCAGCATTTTTGCAAATTTTTTGGGCGATGACGAAGTTGCGGTTTCTCCAATACCTGGGGAGACAAAGCGCTTGCAGCCTCGTGAAATTAATATGCAAAAATATCGCATAGAAATTATAGACACTCCGGGGCTTCAGCATCCTGAGACAGTGTATTTAAAATTTAAAGAGTACGCAAATTGTGGTCGTAAGCCTGCCGCCGCTTTTGCTGAAGATTTTACAGAGCCAAGATACTCGCATGATGTTGAGATTATGAAGGCGCTCTCTGATGCAGATATTTGTATGCTTGTTGTAAATGCAGACAACTTTTTTGGGCACACTCAAAAATATTTATTGGAAACTTTTTCAATGCTTGGTTCTGCAACGCCGCTAATAGCAGTTATAAATCGCAAAACAGAAAATTTTGCCGACGAGTGGCGAAAAGAGTTTGAATTAAGAGGCATCGACTGTTTTGATTTTGACGCCTTTAAGTCTAAATTCAAAGACTGCGCCAGACTCTTTGACGAAATCTGCGCCAGCGAATCTTTGCGCCGCCGCACAGAATTGCGTGAAGTTCTTTCTATGCTTAAAGACAACAGAACTGCGCTTTGGGACAGCAATTTTGATGCGGCTGCTGCCGAAATTTTAAATTCACTCATAGATTTAATGCAGCTTTCAAGCTATAAGCGCATGCAGGGTTTTTCATTAAATTCTGATGAACGCATAAAATTAAAAAGAGATTTAGTTTCTAAATTGCAGGTATTTATATGCAAATTCAGAACAAATATTTTAAAGCAATTTAAGTACACTGGGGTAAAAATTAAAGCGCCTGAAATGGTCTTTAAAGATGATGATTTGTATTTGAGAAATCCTAATATTTTTAGCAGAGCTCTAGGAGGTTTGCCTTTTGTGCGTAGGCCGCTTGCTTATTGCAAGGTAGATTACAGGTCTGATGCGCCTTTGCGTTTTGTGCAAGATGCAATATCTTTTGTGCTTGCTATCTCAACTGTTTCTTATGCCCAGTCTGCAAGCAAAGATTTAGAGTTGGATTTAGAGAAAAAATCCACAAAAACTATTGGTGCCGATTACGAAAAATTTGAGCGTTTTGCAGCAAGGGCCGCAAGAGAAGACGACTCTGATTCTTTCTTTGAAATGCAGTCTGAATTAAGAACAGTTCTAAGAGACTTGCTTGCAAAAGCCGCAAAGTAAACCTATGCAAATTTATGAATAAAAATTACATTTTTTCTAAAACATTTAAATATTTTGTTATGCTACTAATTCTTTCTTTAAGTAGCAGTGTTTTTGCATTGAAAGATTTTTCTTTGTTTGGTTTTCATCAAAACAAACTTATAAAATCATCAATGAAGTCTGATGCTTTTGAGTGTAATATTTCTGATGAAGATTTTTCAAAAATTCTTTATGCTCTTTCTTTTGAAAAATATCTCCAACTTGAAGCTGCTCTTGATTATACTGTTTCGATAGATTGGCGTGATTATATTAAAACCTATAAAGAAAAAACAGGGAAAGATTTACAATTAGTCATTGCCTACCCATATAGGGAGTATAAGTGCAATTTGAATATTAAAGGAAATAATTTTATAGCAAGAATTGAAGACAGCGTTTTAACTAACGCCTTTGGTAAAGATGCTTGGCTTATAGAGGCTTTTGACGGAAACAAATATTTCCTTTATGAAAATAAAACAAAAACAGGAGAAATAGGACGCTCTGAAATTAGGACAACTTGCCCTATGTTTTGTGATTTTATTGCAAAACGTATAGACTTTCAAACTGTTCAAAAACATTGGCGTGCTTATCTTGATATGATTTCTTCCAAAGAAGCTAGGGCAAGTGCTAAAATTGAACTTGTTAATAATATTTATACTCTTTCATTTCAGAGGAAAAGAACTTTTAAAGATTGGTGGAATGGCACGCCTCGTGAGCCTATTAGGATGAAATTTGAAAGTGTTGATGGTGAACTTCGCCTTAGCAAGGTTGAGTTTTTCCATTTCCCAAATTATATAATAGAGGAGGCTAGCTATAAAGAGGTGATTTTCAGTGATTACAGGAAATTTGAGTCCTTTGCTTTTAGTATCCCATTTTTAATTGAAGTGAATGATTACGAAATTACATATTTTGAATCCATAGGTGACTCGATAGGTGACAAGAGAATAAACTTTGAACGTGCGCTCGCTTGTAAAAGCAAAATAAAGATTGATAATTTGTCATCCAAACGAAAAAACAATAATATTTTTTCCATTCCACAGGGAACACGCCTTTATGATATCAATTCAAAAAATGAATTTAATTTGAAGAATAATTTATCTGCGGAAGATATTTTTAAAAAGGCTTTTAAACAGTAAAATATTATTTTGTCAGTAGCGCAGTGTGAAACAAAAAAGCAAAGTTTTAGGCTTTGCTTTTTTTGTTTAGTTTTTACTTAAATCTGCATCCGGTGGTTTAGGAAATTTTTTGTAAATAGGGTTTGTGCGTACTAGAAGTTCTGCCCAAAAATCTTCAATTTCAAGTTCTTCAAGCAGGTTAAAATCTGCGGGCATGGTAACCCAAGTGCCT
>JAVBSE010000118.1:0-18223 GCA_031547315.1 Opitutales bacterium | reverse complement strand
TCACAACTTTCACCTTCTTGAAGAAAGAAAAGTAACTATTCTTTCTGAAAAACATCTTGCAGATATAGACGCCAAAATTAAAAAAATTGAAACAGATGGCGTTAAAATTAAAGGCTGGCAAATCTCGGGAGATTCTCTTTTGCACGCAAGCCTAAATATGGCACGCTCTGCATGCAGGCGCTCTGAACGTGAGCTTATACGCCTAAATGAAGTGGAAAAACTCCCAAGAGAATTACCCCTGCTTTATTTAAACAGACTCTCAGACCTAATATTTTTGTGGTCAGTAAAACATTCTAAATAAAAAAAATGGGCGAAATTTTCGCCCATTTTTTTTATTAGTATTTAAATATTTATTTTTCTAATTTCTTAATCATAGACTTAATGTCTTTGATATAAGCTTTGGCGTCATCGCCGGAATAGCCCACTGTTTTGTCAGATTTTTCTGACTTGGAATTGTAAATTACCACAGTCGGAAAGCCACCTACGCCAAAGCGGCCTTGCAAACTTTTGTTATGCTTTTTTTGGTCTTCAGAGATTTCTTTTCCTCTTGGAAAATCGCAATACACTAGGATTACGTCTGTTTTTGCAAATTTTTCAAAATCACGAGAAGAAATAACTGTTTTTTCTAAATTCTTACATGGCGGACACCAGTCTGAACCTGTAAACAAAATAAGAATTGGCTTATTTTCTTTTTTGGATTTTTCAAGCGCCTTATCAAAATCTAAATTCCAATCCAATTTAGACTTTGAAGCTGAATCTTCATTTTTTGCAGAGCTTGGCGCTGCAAAAGAAAATGTTAAAGCACATAAGAATGTTAAAAATAATATTAGATTTTTCATACAAGTCTAATTATCGAAATTTATCTAAAAAAGTAAAGATAATATAAATTGATAAAACATTGCCGTAATCAGATTTTGTTTTCAAAAAACTTTTTCGCTTCAAGCTTATCTTTGGCAATTTGCGTTTTTAACTTATCTAAAGAAGCAAATTTTTCTTCTTTGCGCAAAAATTTTATAAGTTCAACTTTGATATTTGTGCCTACGCCAAAAGAAACGTCTTCAAATAAATTTGTTTCCAATACAGGATCAACTATTTCAACACTGGGGTTTATGCCATAGCTGGCAACGCCCAAGTATGTTTTATTGGAATCTAAATTTGTAAGGCGTGCGCAATATACGCCAAAAGGTGGCACGCATTCTTCGTTCCAAGGCAAATTAAGGGTAGGAAAACCTAAAACACGCCCGAGTTTTTTGCCTGCACTTACCTTGCCTTGCATAAAATATCTTCTGCCTGCAAGACGCTCAAATTCAGGCATATCGCCTGTCTGCAATGCCTTGCGAAGGCGTGTTGAGCTTATTAAATTTTGCCCATCCTTCATGCCGGAAACAGCTTCATATTCGTAAGCATATTTTTTCTGATTCTCTTTTAGCCAAGCAGAATTTCCTTCTGCATTTTTTGCAAATTTAAAGTTTTCGCCAGTAACTATAGCCTTAAAATTAGGGAATTTTTTACGCAAAAATTTTAAAAATTCTTCAGGACTTTCAGAGGCAAAATTTTTATCAAAATTTTTAATAAAAACTGCATCTGCGCCTGCAGATTTTAAAAGTTCTATTCTAATTTCAAGAGGATAAATCAGCTTAGTTTGTCCCTTACAATGCTCTAAAATTTTGCAAGGATGCGGACTAAATGTGAGGACAAACAATTTTTCATGCTCATTTTTAGCGTATTTTTTTGCTTCTCTTAGAAGAGATTTGTGCCCCAAGTGCAGGCCATCAAAAATCCCAATAACAAGGGCGCAAGGCTGAGAAAAAACAGCCGCATCATCTAAAAATTTTGCGCCTTCCAAATTCATCCTAGAATGCAATGCTTGGCACTGCAGTATTTACAGGTATTAAAATTTTCTTAACAGCAGAAGGCTGCATTTCTTTGAGAGCCGCAATTGTAACTGCATCTTTAATGTCTAAAGAGCCGCTTTTTGTGCGCCTTAGCTGAGTCATGTGTGCGCCGCAGCCAATTTTTTTGCCCAAGTCATGGCAGAGAGTACGGACATAAGTACCCTTGCTGCAAGCAACTCTGAATTGGCCTTCAAAAGTTTCAGGATTCCAAGACAGTAATTCAAAAGAATTTACACGTATAAACCTTGGCTCACGTTCAACCTCTTGTCCTTTTCTGGCAAGTTTGTAGAGCGGCACGCCGTTTATTTTTTTTGCAGAAAACATTGGCGGTGTCTGATATTGGTCGCCCAAAAATGTTTTAATTTGCGCTTCTAAATCTGCTGCAGTTAAAGCAGGTACAGGCAATTCGGCAACAATCTCTCCATCGCTGTCTTGAGAATTTGTTTCTTTGCCCAAAACAAAAGTTCCCTCATAAACTTTATCTACGCTCATTAGATATTGGCTGGCCTTTGTGGCTTTGCCAAGCAAGATAATAAGAAGCCCTGTTGCAAGAGGGTCAAGAGTTCCCGCATGGCCTACTGCACGCATTTTTAATGTGCGCCTAACTGCATCAACAACATCGTGCGATGTGCAGCCTGTGTCTTTGTCGACAAGTAAAACGCCTTCAAAGTCTGAAAGATTTTTTTCCATAATTACTTTTTTAAATGTTCGCTGACAGCCTTTAAAAATTTAGGCATAAATTCATCTATGCTCATTTTTGCAGTAAAGCCTGCGGCAGCAAAATGTCCGCCGCCGCCAAAAATTCCTGCAATTTCATTCACATGAGTTTCAGGGCGTTTAGAGCGCAAACTGCCCTTAACGGAATCAGGCAAAACTTCCAAGAGTGCGGCAATTTCCACGCCCTCAATATTGCGGGCATAATCAACAAGCCCATCAGTATCTTCTTTTAAAGCGCCTGTTTGTTCGTAAATGCCCAAGGGCAAAATTCCTATGCAAAGCTTATTGTCAAAGTGCATAGTAAGCGAATTTAAAAATTGAGACAAAAGCTTCATTCTTGCAAATTTTTCACGCTGATAAAGCAAGATAGAAACCTCTGCAGGGTCAGCCCCACACTCAACAAGTTTTGTGGCAATTTTAAAGCTTCTTAAATTTGTATTAGAAGTTGTAAGCTGGCGAGTATCTGTCATCAAACCCATATACAAAACGTTTGCCAATTTGGGTTCAATCTTCATTCCTGCATCAAACATCATGCCTGCAATAAGCTCTGCATTTGCAGAAGCAGTGTTTTCTACTATGCTGATTTTTCCGTAGGCCACATTAGACACATGATGGTCAATGCAAGCCAAAGGCTTAGGAAAATTCTGAGCAAATGTTGGGCTTACACGTGCATAATCTGCGCAGTCAACTGTAACAATTTCATAAGATGAAGGGTCTGCAATTTCTTTTTTAGCATTTTCTGCATCATAGATTTTTTCGCCATCTGCAAACTCTCTGTAAAGATATGGAAAATCATCTTTATTTATACAAATAACCTCAAGAGCGCCTGCATCTCTAAACAGCTTTGCAGCCGCAACCTGAGAGCTTACGCAATCTCCGTCCGGCCTCATGTGGCCCACAACTGCAATTTTTTTTCCTGCAACTGAAGCTAGCAGTTCTTTAAATTTCTTCTGAGAATTTGGAAAGAAAAGTTCTGAGTATTTTTGGTCTTCTTCTAACATAATTTACTCTTCAGATTCGTCAAAACTTTCATCCAAATCATTTTCTAAAGATTCAGAATTTTCGTCATCAAGCCCATCTAAAAGTTCCATAACTTTTATACTTTGGCTCATGCCATGATCATAATGAAACTCTAAATCAGGAGTATATTTTAGCGTTACATTCTTAACCATCAAAGCTTTTAAATCTCTGCGAATTTTTGCAAATAACCTGCCTGCCTTTGCCTGCTCTTCACGATTGCCAATAGTTGTATAATAAATTCTGGCCTTGCGCAAATCCGGCGCAACATCGGCATGTGTAAGCGTAATGCCCACGCTTTCTTGCCTCCATCTTGAATGCAAAATAGACGACAATTCTCTTAGGACAAGTTCTCCGACTCTGACTATGCGTTCGCCCATAAAAGTTTTTTAAAGCTCTGGATGAATTTCCAAGATTTCAAAGCACTCAATAATGTCGCCAGGCTGATAATCATTAAAGCCTGTAACAGTAATACCGCACTCGTAACCTGCACGCACTTCAGAAGCGTCGTCCTTAAAGCGTTTAAGGTCTCCAATTCTGCCTTTGGCGATTTCGGCGCCATTGCGATGCACTCTTGCGTATTTGTCGCGCTTAATATGGCCTTCTGTAACCATACAACCTGCAACCTTGCCGCCCTTAGAAACACTAAATACTTGGCGAACTTCTGCTGCGCCCAACTTGTTTTCTTTGAGCTCAGGATCAAGCAAGCGCCTCATGGCGTCTTTAACCTGATTTATTAATTCGTAAATAATATTATGAGTAATTATTTCTACGCCCTGATGTTTTGCCAAAGAAGAAACGCCATTTTCTTGCTTAACGTTAAATGCCACAATAGACGCAGAGGCCGTTGAAGCAAAATCAATGTCATTCTTAGAAATTTGCCCAACAGAAGAACCTATAACTTCCAATGAAACTTTGTCTGACTTAATATCTTCCAAGCAAGCAACCAAAGCTTCAACTGTACCAGAAACGTCTGACTTTACTATGCACTTAAATGTTTTGTGGTCTTTGCTTTCAATAGCAGCCATTAGGTCTTCAATGCTTGCAGGCTTTACAACGTTTGCCGCTGCGTTTTCTTTGCGCACTGCATCTTCATATTCTTCTACCATATTGCGGGCTTCTCTGTCGTTTTTAACAGTGATGAAAGATTCGCCTGCTTCAGGAGAGCCTGTCCAGCCCATAATAAGAACAGGCGTGCTTGGAGTAGCTTTTTGAATTTTACCGCCCTTGTCGTCAAGCATAGCCCTTACTTTGCACCAATTGCCCTTGCCCACAATAACGTCGCCGGCTTTGAGAGTGCCGGAATTTATTATCGCCATAGTAGTAGAGCCTCTGCCCTGTTCTACCTGAGCCTCAATAACAATACCCTCAGCCGAACGCTTAGGATTTGCCTTTAAATCCATAATTTCAGCCTGAAGCAAAACCAACTCTAAAAGTTCGTCAATATTTGTGCCCTTAAGTGCAGAAATGCCACAACAAAGAGTTTCGCCACCCCATTCTTCAGGAGCAATATTGCGCTTTTGCATTTGCTGCTTAACTTTGTCAATATTTGCGCCCTTTGCGTCGATTTTATTTATCGCTACAACAACAGGCACACCTGCTTCCTGAGCAAAAGACAAAGCTTCGTCTGTCTGAGGCATAAATCCGTCGTCAGCAGCAACAACCAAAATAGCAATATCTGTAACGCTTGCGCCACGTCTGCGCATCTTAGAAAATGCTGCGTGACCGGGAGTATCCAAAAATGTAATCTTCTTGCCATTATGTTCTACCTGATAAGCTGCAGTATGCTGAGTAATGCCACCTGCTTCGCCTGCAACAACATTTGCATTTCTTATAGTGTCAAGCAATGTTGTTTTGCCGTGGTCAACGTGCCCCATTATACATACAATAGGAGGACGTGCCTCTAAATTTTTAATATCTTCTTCTTCAGCTTTTTTCTTTTCAAGCTTAGCTTTTGCGGCAGCCTGATTTTGCTGAGTTTGCTGAGGTTCGCCCCTGTGCTTGATGTCAAGCTCGTAACCATGTTTTTCAGCAAGCTTCAAAGCCACAGCCTCGTCCAAAGACTGATTCATTGAAGCAAAAATACCCATGTCCATAAGCTCTGAAATAAGCTTAAACGCCTTCAAATCCATAGACTTTGCCAAGTCTCTGACAATAATTGGCGGCTTAATCTGAATCACTTTAGACTTTGCGCCGCCAGCAGGTGCTGCATCTGCAGAAGCAGCTTCTGGCTTAGCTGCCATAGGCGGAATTCCGGGAGCCTTAGGTGCAAAAGAAACTCTGGGAGGCATCATAGGAGCCTTAGGCGCAGAAATTGGCGCAGGCATCTTTGGCGCAACTGAAACTCTAGGAGGAAGCGGCGCCGAAGGCGGAGCCTTAGGAGCCTCACGAACTGTAACCTCAGGCATAGCCGCCTTTGGAGCAACAGGAGCAGGTGCTTTGGGCACAAAAGCTTTTACTTCTGGTTCTGCACGCTTAATTACAGGCGGCATTTTGGGAGTAAGCGGACGCTTAACATCTGCTGGTGCAGGCGTCAAAACAACTGGCTCGGCAGGTTTTTCTGCCACTGCTTCTTGAGGCTCTTGCTTCTGAACTTCAGGTGCAGTTTCCTCTATTTTTTCATTAGCCAAAACTTCTGGCTCTGGCGTAATTTCCGGCTCAGAAACCGGAGCTGACTCAGGAGCAGAAGCTTCTGCCGCTTCAGGTTTCTTTTCAAGATCCGCCTTAATCATATCGACATACAGCGAAGCTATAGAGCTTGACGCGCTTTTAATTTCAAGCCCGTAAACCTCCTTGCGATTATTGATGAAGTCGATAAGCTCTTTACTGCTCATCGAAACTTCTTTTGCTAGTGCATGTATGCGAACTGCCATTTTATTTTCCTTTTAAATTATGCGCTTAGTTTCTTACTTTAGCCAAGATTTCTGCAGCCTCTGCAGGAGAGAACCCCATATCAACAAGATCAGCCTCTTCAACGTCTTGGAAAGCCTCAGCGCTGTTAATACCATTGTTTGCAAGAATCACAGCCTGATGCTCTGTGATGTTAGGCAAAATCTGAGAGATATTGCCCGCAGCCTGCTGCAACTTCTGATTGAAGCCCATTTCGCCAGACTGTTCTTTATCTATATTCAATCTCCAACCAAGTAACCTTGAAGTTAATTTTGCGTTAGAACCATGCTTGCCTATCACAACGCTTAAGTCAGACTCTGAAACAACAAAGTCTATCAAACGCTGTTCTGGGAATAGCCTTACATTTTTTGCAACTGCAGGCCTTATGCATTCTTCAAGCATAGCCTTAGGGTCTTCAAAATATTTGATTACGTCGATTTTTTCGCCATTAAGTTCACGAACTATGCTCTTAACACGTGTACCGCCTGCGCCAACGCAAGCGCCAACAGGGTCTATACGTGGGTCTGTACTGGAAACAGCAATCTTTGTTCTGTACCCGGGTTCACGAGCCATCGCTTCAATCTTCACAGAGCCGTCTGCAAATTCTGCAACTTCTAATTCAAACAAACGCTGAACAAACTTGTGGCTTGCCCTGCTTAAAATAATTTCAGGACCACGGGGTGTGCTTTCAATTTCTAAAAGCAAGCAGCGGATTTTGTCGCCAACAGCAAAGTCTTCGCCTGGGATAGCTTCACGCCTTGGGATAATTGCCTCTGCCTTACCTAGGTCTACAAACAAAGAACCCTTTTCACGCCTGCGCACAGTGCCTGTAACAATGTCGCCAACAAGGTCTTTGTACTCAACGTAAATTCTGTCTTTTTCAAACTGGCGCACAGACTGGATTATGCTCTGATAAACATTCTTGGCAGCAATACGGCCTAAAGAACTTAAGTCCATCTCACGCATTACAGTGTCGCCAATTTTTGGTTCGGGCAGATAGATTTTAGCTTTGTCGATATGAATTTCGGTAGCAGGATCGCCTACAGAGTCTGTAACGGTAAGGATAGTCCAAGCCTTTAGTGCGCCTGTTTTTTCGTTAATTTCAATGTGCAAATTTTGTCCGTAATTTCTAGGATTCTTTGCTGCAGCAAGTCTGATTGCAGCAGAGATTTTCTCAATCATATCTTTGCGGCTGATCTGCTTTTCTTTTTCCATATATTCCATTATGGCTAGAATTTCACTGCTATTGCTCATATTATTCCCTGTTGATGTTTTTGATAAATTTTAAGACAAAAAAAAGCAGGTCTTTTAAACCCACTCTGTTGTCGAGAGTTAAATTATGCGAATATCATCGACAATTTCTTAAACTTGTCAAGCCCTATCCCAAAATTAGATTTATTTTTTGCTAAAATATACAATCCCATTTTGGTGCACAAAAAAACGCTTCAAACTTTTACAAATTTGAAGCGTTAAAATTTAGATTTGATTTAGTGATTTTACATTTCTGCAAATGCAATATCTGGCGCAAAAGACACTGTCAGTCTGTACTGCACTCCTGGGCGCATTATCATAGGATGTTTGCGCTCTAAAACTTGCAAATAGTGTATTTTACCCCAGAATGTTCTGTATGTAGGGTCTTCTGAAACTACTATTGTTTCTAGCCACTCTGCTTGGAAGTCGTCTTTTTCAACACCAATGCCAAGTCCGTTTTCGCCAATAGCATAAGTTGTTGGCACGTGATAAACAGAGTGCGGAGCCGCAATTGCAACAACAAAGCGCATGCTGTCTAGCTGAGTTTGCTGCTTTACGCTGTACAAATAATCGGCAGTAATTTTGTCTCCGCTAAATGTCCAATTTACTTTGCAAGAACCAATACCCGCAAGAATTTCGCCTTCTGCAGAAATTAGTTCAGGCTGCTCGTATCTGAAAAAGAAAGAGTTGCGCAAACCTATGCCGGAAGTGCAACGCTTGCCGTAGTAAGATGGCGTTGTCTGCTTGCCGCCAAAAGTAAGCTCTGGAACCAACACAGGCATATACTTATCCGCAGGCCAGTCAAAAATGCCTGGCATATGAGGAAACGCCAATGTTGATGAAGAATTTTTTGTGCCAGATGCAAAAAGTGGCAAGTGCAAATGCATTCCGCTTTCGGCATTATGATAGATAAACATGCCCTGCTCTTTTTTTGCAGAGTTATCAAAAGAAATATATTTTCCAAAAGTTCTTGAAGCGCTTGGCTGTGCCTGCAAAGGCTTAGCCACAGTTTTAGCTAATCTTGACCACTGGCATAAATAACGTGCCGCATCAAAATTTGCCATTCTTGTGCTTTGTGAATCTGAAGTGCGTTCTGCGTCGCGAACAACAACATAACCATGCTCTTGATCAAGATATGTCATAAAGAAAAACTGAAACAGTTTTCTTAGAATATCCATATATTCCGGCATTTTGTCGTCAGAAATCCAGCCATCACGCATTGCCTGAAGTATCAAAGAAATGCAGTACATTTGCCCATAAGCGCCCAAGCTTCTGCCGCAAGACCAAGCCAATCCGTCTGCACGCACCAAATCTAGGAACATCTTTAAATATTTTTCTGCAAATGTGCGAAGCGAGGGAATTTTTCTGTCTCGCAAATGCATATTTGAATGAAGCTGCAAAGCTTGGCGTGTAAACACAAATGCAGCAATGCCCATAATGTCAAAAACGCCGCTAATGCCGCTTTCCGGCTTGTCGTCAAAATAATTGCCGGAAGAAGTCTGCTGAATACGCTCAAGAAGTTTGTCGATAAGTTTGCCTGTTTCGTCTTTCTTGCTAAGGCTCATGCTAAATCTTGTTACAGCTTTAGCAATGTTGAAAACTTGGCGAAAATCTTCATAGTCAGTCCTTGCCAAAAGCTGTCTGTCAAGAGACTTCATTGTGTCTTCAGATAGTTTTTCCCAAACAGGATTTCTGTCTTTAGATGGTCCAAAAGAAAGAAGCCCCAAAGCAGTGTAGCCAATTCCGTTTTCGCTTTCAGAGTCTTCCAAAACTTGTGAAGCAACGCATTTAGACGCCAAATCCACAATGTTAAAGCCTGCAAATTCTGCCTCTCCTGTAGCTCTGTAGAATTCACCCAAAGCAAAAGCAGCGTGCCCCGATTCATCTTTTGAAGAAACTTCGCCATCTAGTGGAGCGATAGTTCCGTCTGAATTAATTGACTCTAAATTACGACCCAA
The DNA here is from genome assembly GCA_031547315.1 of Opitutales bacterium. GTDB lineage: Bacteria > Verrucomicrobiota > Verrucomicrobiia > Opitutales > Intestinicryptomonadaceae > Intestinicryptomonas. Next base: position 8,496 of record JAVBSE010000118.1, on the reverse strand, counting down.
AATCGCGCGGGCCATATCCATGCATTGCTCGGAAAAATTTAACATTTCTTTTTTCTGCTGACTATATAATATTTAAAACTACAATCCTCTTTATTTTGAAAACCTTGTCAAACTTTTTCCAAATGCACTTAACTATTTTTCTTTAAAATGCTTAGGATATCTTGCTTTAAGTTCTTTTTTTATGGGCTCCCAAGATGTTTTCCAAAATTCAGAAAGGTTTTGCGTTAGCTGCACAGGACGCCCGTTTGGCGCCAAAATTTCAAAGGTGGCCTTAATTTTGCCATCGGCTATTTTTAGTTTTTTCTCATCAAAATCGTAAAGTTCAGAAAATTTTGCAGAAACATAAGCCCTCTTTGTTGCAATATCGTATCTAATTTTTACGGGCTTAAAACGCTTGGGTAGTTCGATAAATTTTGGTAACAAGTAATCCAAAAGCGCAAGCTGTTCTGAAGAAAGCCAGTCTTTTAAATAAGGCATTATTGTGGCGTTTTTCACATCTGAATAAGATTTGGCATCTATGCAAATTTGCTCGTAAATTATTTTTTTTGCATCTTCATCTATTGCAGAAATTCCGGATTCAGGGCAGACCAACGCTGCAAAATTTATGCGTTCAACAAAGTCGTCTTCGGCCTCGCCCCAATTTTTAAGTTTCAGTTTTCCGGATAAAATTTGTTCGCAAAAAGCCTTTGCAGTTTCTTCGTCAGAAACTTTGTCGCTGAAAACTTCGCTCAAACTTAAGTCTCTGAATTTTGTTTTATGAACAGAAACCATGCGCTTTAGCTGCTCATCAAAAACGCTTTCTGAAATTTCAGAAAAATCATGAGGGAAAAATTCTTTCAGATATTCTTCTTTTATAGGGCAAATTAAAGACGCCATTATTGATACCCTGCCCTGCAAACTTTGCTCGTTTAAATCTAGTGCGCAGAAAATTTTAGACGCATATTTTTTGGAGTCTCTCCTTACTTCGCAGCGCTTTCCGCCCACAATAGCGCAGGCAAGAGTGCCTTCATTTAAACGTACGCAAACATGGTCTGAAAACGCAGCTAAAATCGACATTGAAGCGTTGTCAAAATTATCTTTTTCAAACTTGTCATCTGATTTTAAAATTCCAGATGCCAAGCGCACAAAATCTGAAGCAAGCTCAAAAGCCCTTCTTGCATTTAGAGAATGAATCCCAAAATCTCTGCAAAATTTTTCATCAAATTTATATGCCCTTGCAAGCTGCGCAAGCTGAGCAATTTCGTCCAGTTCAGACTTAGGGTCATCCAGCAAATTCAAGCGTTCAAAATCTGCACGTTCATCAGAAAGTTCTAACTTAAGCTTGCCTACTTCGCAAACTGCAAGCCAAAGCGCAACACGTTCTAAACAGTTTCTGGAAGCGGCTTCTAAGAGAACTCTTGCATATCTTGGCTCTGTGGGAAAGCGGCTCATAGCCTGTCCAAGCTTAGTGATTTTTTCATCTTCAGAAATTGCAGAAAGTTCATGCAAAGTTTTGAAAGCCCTTTCTAAAGAAGGCTTTGTAGGCATATCTAAAAGAGCAAGATTTTCTATTTTAAAATTCGCACTCAATAGCCAAAGCAGAATTTGGCTTAAATCCAGACGCAAAATTTCCGGTACAGTGTAGGCCTCAAAAGAAATTTCATCTGCCTGACGCCAAAGACGCACAGCATAGCCTGCCTGCGTTCTGCCAGCTCTGCCTGTACGCTGAATAGCGCTTGCTAAACTCACACGCTCTGTAAGCAAAGTATTTACGCCCCTTGCGGCATCATACCTAGCAACTCTGGCAAGGCCTGAATCTATCACAAACTTAACGCCGCTTATTGTAAGAGAGGTTTCTGCAATGTTTGTTGCCACAACCACTTTGCGCTTATCAAATGCGCCAACAGCTCTGTCTTGCGCCTGCGCAGACAAATTTCCATGAAGCGGCAAAATTTCAAATTTACGTGCAATTCCAAGCTTTGAAATTGCTGAGATTGTCCTAGAAATTTCATAAGCGCCGGGCATAAAAATTAGAAAGTCGCCTTCAGAATTTTCTTTTGCCAAACGCTCAAATTCTAAAGCCGCCCTATCCCACACACGCTCGTTTACGCCACGCACTGGTGAATAAGAAACTTCAATGGGAAACAATCTTGAGTCACAAAACAAACTGCAAACACGCTCTCCCATAAATGAGGCAAGCTTAACAGAATCCATTGACGCAGAACAAAGCATTAAAATCAAGTCAGGGCGATGTTTTTTAAGAGTTTCAAGTGCAAGCGCAAAAGAGATGTCGCTATAAATATTACGCTCGTGAAATTCGTCAAAAATTATTGCAGAAACGTCCTTTAAAGAAGGGTCAGCCAAGAGCATTCTGGCAAGTATGCCCTCAGTTAAAAAAACAATTTTTGTTTGAGCGTTAAAATTTTTATCTAACCTAATATGCCAGCCTGCAGCCTGCCCTGCGCTTGATCCCATTTGCTGCGCCACATATTTTGCAAGCAGCCTTGCGGCAACTCTTCTTGGCTGCAAAACTAAAATTCTGCCATCTAATTTTTCAGAAAGCATTATAGGCAACCTTGTAGATTTACCTGAGCCTGTGGGCGCATCTACTACAAATTTTTTGTAGCCCTCATCTAGTGTGCTAAAAAGTTTTGGCTTTAAACTGTCTATAGGAAAATCCATTTTACTCTAAAATAAAGTGCATAAATTTGCCAAAATATTTTTCTAAATATAAAGAAATATCTTTTAAAGCAATAGAATCTAGAAGCTGTAAAGATTCTTCCAAAGTTTTTGCCCTTCTTTCATAAAGTTCTGAAAGCGCCAAATTTGAAGTTCGCACAGGCGCATTTTGCTCTGCAGCAAGCAGACGAGATTTTAATTTTAATTTTGCCTGCGCAAATCTTTCCAAAGAAATTCCATCAGCCTTAATGCGTTCAATTTCAGACTTTAAAATTTCCAAAACTCTAAGAGTATTTTTCTTTTCGCAAAGCGCATACAAATAAAAGACTCCTGCAGCAAGCCCATGTATGCTTTCTGCCGAAACTGTGTATGCCAAACCACTGCGCTCACGCACTGCATCAAAAATTTGTCCGCCTGTGCCTGCTAAAATTTCAGTAAAAATCTCGCAAGCAAGGTCTTCTTTTTCCTCAAATACGTTGTTGCATGGATTACACAAAAATACTGCGCTTTGATTTGCATTAAATTTTTCTTTAATAAGCTTTGAAGGAAATTTTATTTGCTGCGGCTTTGGCAATTCATTTTTGCCTTTTGGGATTTTTTCCATCCACTCTTTTAAGTGCGCCCAAAGAGCATTTCCATCAAAATTTCCTGAAACACAAAGAACTGTATCTTCACTTTTAAATGCATTTAGGTAGGCATTTTTTAAGTCTGAAAGTTCCAATTTTTTTAAATCTTCAATCAATCCTGAAGGAGGAATTGAAAGCGCATTTTTTCCAAAAAAGTTTTGCCTCATTCTAAGCAAGCCAAATTCAAATGGGTCTTCCAAATCATCTTGCAAATCAGAAATTAAAATTTCACGTTCTCTTAAAAATATTTCCTTCTTAAAATGAGGCTTAAGCACTGCATCTCCAATTAAATTTGAAAGAGCAAAAACTTCTGAAGCCAAAGCATTTCCAAAAATAGAAAGCGAATTATTGCCTGCAGACGCCCTAAAATTTATAGATCTCTCATCTAGAAAATCATGCAAGTCATTAAAATTTAAATTACCTGCGCCCGAGCAAAGCATTTGCGCCAAAAGCTCTGAAACATTTTTATTTTTATAAAAACTCCCTCCACCAAAAGTAATCAAATTAAAATATACTTTTTCATCAGTCAAATCTGGGCAGAGTAATATTTTTGCGCCATTTTTTAGAACTATTTTTTTTGCTTTATTTGCAGAGTTTTTCTTTAATTTTTTTTTTGCAAATTTAGATTTTTTCTTAGACATCAATGCCACAGTTCTTGCATTTTCAAGCATTTGCGCTGCGGCGTTTCTTAAGTCAGACAAATTTAGCGCTTCAATATTTTTTAAAGTTCCTTCAATAAAATTTGCGCCTGTATGCAAAAATTCTCCCTCTGCGATGAAGCTTGCAAGTTCTGAAGAAGAATTTTTAAGGCTGGCAAAATCGCTAAGCGTTTTTCTTTTAAATTTTTCTAAATCTGCTTCGACAAATTCCAAATTATTTTCCAGTTTTTCTAAAATTTTTTCTTTGGCTTTTACTAAATTTTTTTCGCTGACTAATGCGTTAAATATTAAAAAACCTTTAGAATCAAAATATAAAACCTGAGAATCTATCTCATCAACCAAAGCCTCTTCATACTTGAATTTTCTTTGCAAATAAGAGGATTTTGATGAGCTTAAAATAAAAGAAAGCGCTTCAAACGCCATGCGTTCACGCAAATTATTTGCGCCGATTTTATAGCAAATTTGAAAGCGGCTAACACTCTCTTTTGTTTCTAAAATAAGCTCTCTGCCTGTGATTTGAAAATCTTTTGAATCTTCAAAAGATAAAGTCTTTCCAAGCTTATTTGTTTTTGAAAAATATTTTTTTGCAAAAGCCAAAACTTTGCTATGCTCAAAATTTGAAGCTACAGACAAAAACATATTTTCGGGGACATAAACAGACTTATGATAATCTTTCAGCTCTGAAATTTTTAAATCTTTAACCCTGTCTTTTAAGCCTATTATAGGGTATTTTAAAGCGTTTTGAGGGTTTGCCTTTTGCATTAGAGCATTGTACAAAACTTCATCGGAATCGTCGGCGCACATATCAATTTCGCTGAGTATTACTTGCTTTTCAAGATCAAAATCGACATCTGAAAGATTAGGATTTTGCGTCATTTGAGCCAAAATTTTAATTGCTTCTTCAAGATTTTCTGAAGGCAAATCTATATGAAAAACAGTTCTGTCGTAAGACGTGTATGCGTTGATTTCTCCGCCCAGTTTTCTTATTTCTGCAGACAAATTTTCTGCAGACTTACCCGCAGCGCCCTTAAAAAGCATATGCTCTAAAAAGTGAGATATGCCTGCACCTGAATACGCGCCCTCAGTTAAACTTCCGGCCCTAACCCAAACTTGCACTGATGCCATTTTACAGTTTTGAGAACACAAACTTACAATTGAAAATCCATTTTCTAGGCATGAATTTTCTATGCAAAATTGAGAGCTAAAACTGCCTTGCATTGCCTTTTAAAGGAGCTCTGTTTGAAGCTCAGAAAGCATTTCTTTTGTTATGCTGTTTGCTTCATCAACATCTTTGCCCCTGGCAAGTAAAACAGCCATGCGCCTGTGTCCGTTTACTTCCGGCTTGCCAAAAATTCTCATATCAACGCGAGGTCTGTTTAAAACTTTATCTATGTTTTTAAATACAATGTTTTTAGACTTTCCTTCAAGCACAACTGCTCTGCTGGAAGATGGCCCATAAAACTCTATTGAGTTAATTGGTATGCCCAAAATTGCTCTGGCATGAAGCGCAAATTGCGACATATTTTGCGATATCATAGTAACCATGCCTGTATCGTGCGGACGTGGCGAAACTTCGCTAAAAATAACTTCATCGCCCTTTATGAAAAGTTCCACGCCAAAAATGCCAAAGCCGCCCATAGCGTCTGTAATTTGCCTTGCGTATTCTTGCGCTTTTTTCACAGCATCAGCGCTCATTTTAGCAGGCTGCCAGCTTATGCGATAGTCTCCGTCAACCTGCTTATGGCCCACAGGCTCGCAGAAAGAAGTGCCTGCACTGTGGCGCACAGTAAGCATAGTGATTTCGTAATCAAAATCTACAAAGCCTTCAACTATCACTTTGCCTGCGCCGGAACGTCCGCCGCTTTGAGAATATTCCCAAGCAGAATCTATGTCTGCTTCTGACTTTACCATGCTTTGTCCATGACCAGAAGAGCTCATGATAGGTTTAACTACGCAAGGCAAACCTATCTTTTTTACAGCTGCCACAAATTCGTCTTTTGAATTTGCAAACAAATATGAAGAAGTTTTCATACCCAATTTTTCCGCAGCAAGCGTGCGTATGTTTTCACGATTCATTGTGAAGTTCACAGCAGATGCAGTTGGCACAACTTTAAAGCCTCTTTTCTCTAACTCTAGCAGCTTTAAAGTGGCAATTGCCTCAACTTCAGGAATTACGTAATTGGGATTTTCTGCAACAATTACTTTTTCAAGAGCATCAGCATCTAACATAGAAATAACGTAAGACCTGTCTGCAATTTGCATTGCAGGCGCATTTGCGTATTTGTCTACTGCAATAACTTCAACGCCCAAGCGCTTAAGTTCAATTGCAACTTCTCTGCCAAGTTCGCCAGAGCCAAGCAACATTGCGCGCACTGCGCTATTTGTAAAAACTGTTCCTATTTGTGTCATAAATCCTTTTTTCTTTTTTTTTTAATTATTTGCGCACGATTGCAAGAATATCAGTTAAATTTACTTTTTTTTCATAAATTGCTTTGCCGACAATAACGCCTTCTAAGCCGCCCAAGTCATTAAGCTTAATAACGTCGTCTCTTGAAGCAACGCCGCCCGAGGCAATAAGTTTCATGCCAAATGGCGCAATAATGTCTCTCATTTCTTTTTGAGCTTTTAGATTAACGCCTGTAAGCATTCCGTCAGTAGAAATATCTGTATATATAAGATTTTTTACGCCCATTTTTGCCATCTCCACAGCAAGGTCGGAAGCTAATTTATCTGCAATTTCAACCCAACCTTTGATTGCAACTTTGCCATCTTTTGCGTCTATACCCACTGCAATTTTTTCTGCAAATATTGAAAGCAGTTCTGAAATAAATTCAGGATTCGTACACGCCTTAGTGCCAATAATTGTGCGTGATACACCTGCATTAATTGCCGACTGCACAGCTTCAACAGAGCGCATACCGCCGCCCATTTCTACAAAAATTCCTAAAGAAGCAATACGCTCTATAGCTTTTAAATTTGCTAAATTACCTGCAAAAGCCCCATCTAAATCTACAACATGAATTCTGTCTGCACCTGCATCTGCAAAAAGTTTTGCAGCATCAAAAGGATCAGAATAATAAGTAGTAGAGTCATTTGCCAGCCCTTGCTTGAGCCTTACGCACTTGCCATTTTGAATGTCTATTGCAGGATAAATTTTCATCTTAAAAATAGACAAAAAAAAAGAGCCTTAGGCAAACAAAAAAGCGCCTAAAACTCCTTTTTTAAGAAATAAAATTTAACTTATTTTATAGGCGTGATTTTGATATTTCTATACATTGCATCGCCATTGCCATGATGACCCTGAAAACCAATAAAACCCTTTGTTGGAACTTCGCTTCTTGGAGTATTTTGAAGCCATTTAAATGGAACTGTGCCATCAGGATTCTTTTTGGAGTCTGTGAATTTTGTCATGTCAAAGTCGTTAATAAGCTCTCCGTTTAAGACAACTTTAATGCTTTTGCCTTTGCAGGTAATCTGCAATTTGTTCCACTCGCCAACAGGTTTTGTTGCGTCTCTTGAAGGCGCTTGAAAGCCAAAGATTGCGCAACAAGTGCTTAGCGGACCTGATTGTTTTAGCCAATATTCATTATCTGCAATCTGGATTTCGATTGAATCTGGAATCCAATTATCTTTATTTGTAGAGTAAACAATAACGCCGCCATTGCCTGTTTTTGTGACTGCAAATTCTAGGTCTAGCACAAAGTTTTCATACTCTGCTTGAGTCCAAAGAATTTCGTCGACTGTGGACATAAGAACACCCTTGTCGTCAAAGCTCCAGACAGGTTTTTTGCAAGTAGAGTCTGACAAATCTTTCTTAAAAAGATCCTTAGATTCTGCTGCAAATGCGTTAGTTGTGAGCGCAAAAGCGCAAGTTAACAATAGTATTGATAAACGTTTCATAAGTTCTCGAATCTATTTAGGTTAGCTTTACTTTTCAAGAAAAATTTAAATTCATATTTCTGAATTATTCCTTAATAGTAGATAAAAACAGTCAAACGGAGGCTCAAGATACAAAAAAACTAAAATACAATTCCCTTAAAAGCTGTCAAATTGTGCGTCGCACTAGGCGCAAAAAAAATTTGTGGAAGGAGTGTATGATGATTGTACTCGTATTTGCTTTAGCAAATATCTCGGCACTCTCTTTGTTCGGCTCTTTGCTTCGCAAAGCTACTCATCTCGCTTTTGCGTGATGATCACGACTTTCACAATTTTTTTGCAGCAACAACGTGCCACGCCAATTTCACAGCTTTTTTACTGTTCTTCAGGCTCTATGCCAGAAGTCAAAGAACCTGTTGAATGCGCTAGCCTTGCAACAGAATTAGCCAAAAACGCTTCCGCATTAACCTTCTGCTGACGTGCCTGAGAAAGCGTGTTTTGAGAATTCAAAAGATCTGTTAAAGAACTAACGCTGTTGTCGTAAGCTTCTTTAACTGCCTTGTAAGCTTCCTCAGAAGCGTCAACTGCAGAAGAAGCACTCTCAAGCTGCTTGATTGCGCTCTTGTAAGAATAGAATGCAGACCAAACTTCGCTCATAATTGTAATCTGCTCTGCCT
>JAVBSE010000059.1:0-6395 GCA_031547315.1 Opitutales bacterium | reverse complement strand
ATTGTTAGAGCCCATCAAAGAAAGCAAGACAACTTGGAAAAGTATGAGCCCTGTTACAAGCGTGGAAGCATGCGCAGACTGCATCATAAATTTTAAATTATCTTGAAATTCTTTTATGACACCCAAAGACCTATCAAGTGCAAGGCTTTCTATTTGAGGCAAGCCATCCAGCGCAAAAATAACCACAACCAAGGGGAAGCCAAAGGTTATTGCCATTGTTAAAATTAAATAGCTAGAGTCTCTGAAAAGCAGCTTAAAACGTCGCAAAAGCAAGGTAAAAAATTGAGAAAGCCCCGAAGGTTTTTCAACTGCTTTTGGCTTTGATTTTACAAGCGCAGACATATTTTCAACAAGGGGTTTTTTCTGACGCCAATAGTCCAAGCCCTTTTCATTTAAGGCGTCGTAAAGTTTTAGCGGAGAATCTATTTCAAAGTGCGCATTAAGCTCTGAAGGAGTGCCCTGAAAAACAACTTCGCCCTGAAATATTACAGTGATAAGGTCGAAATAATCCAGTTTTGCAAGATTGTGAATTATGCAAATAAAAGTTTTATTTTCGCTTTGGCAGAGATTTTTTAGAAGGTCTAAGATTGTGTTTTCAGACAGTGGGTCTAGGCCGCTTGTAACCTCATCGCAAAACATTGTGGGCGGATTGTTTGCAAGTTCTATCCCAAGGCCTATGCGTCTTAACTGACCTCCCGAAAGGCTTTCGGTGAGTTTGTCTTCATGTTCTTTTAAGCCTATAATTTTAAGAATTTTATCTGTCTGCTCATTTATATCAGAAGTATCTGCAACGCTGATTTTAAGAGCGCCCTCAATTACTTCACGCACTGTAAGCTTAGGGTGGGCGCAAGTAAACTGCGGCGCATAGCCAACTTTGCCTATAATGTCTTCAGAGCAAGTTATTTCTTCATCACAAAAGTAAGACTTACCTGTGGCAGGAATTATACGCATCATAGCCTTAAGCAAGGTTGTTTTGCCGCAACCTGAAGGGCCTATAACTGCATTCATTGCATAGGGTTTAAAAGATACATTTGCATCTGACAATATCTTTGTGCCATTGCCGCCTGCGTGGACTGTCAAATTTTTACAGCTTAACATTTGCTCTTGCGAAATTAGAATTTTTTGAAATAATCTAAACTACTTTATTTATTTTTAACATAATTGCAATATGAATATTAAACACCTCGCATTTGCACTGATTTGCTTTATATCTTGCGTAAATCTAGCGGCGTTATCTGTAAAAGATAAAGCATTTGAAACGTATCCTAAAATATCTTCTATGTTTGGAATAACATTTGCATCTGAAGAATCTATTTATATGAACAGCATGGATGTAGTTTCGATTTCTATGCAAACTTATGTTTCTGGCAATCTTGAAGTAAAAGAAATTGTTGTGGATTTAAAGGCGAGTGTCTCTCAGGTAAGAATCTATCATGCAAGAAATATGAGCATAACTGATGGGGCAAAAATTGCCGCAGAAAAAAGTCCTGAAAGCGACAGGTTTGCAAGAACACTAAGCAAGGCAGAAATTGCAAGCGACAAAGCTAAAGAAAAATTAAAAATAGAAGACAGCTCTGTAGCACGTGTTTACAAAGAGTATCCGCAAGGCACAAGCGCCAAAACTATAGAGTTTGCGATAAGCTCGGTAGACGAACTAAAAAGCCTTTATAAAAGATTGATAGACGATTTTACTACTGTGCCAAGCGATTATCCTCAAAAGGATCTTTTTCTTCAAAACACTGTTCAAGATAAGGACAGAAAGGTGATACAATATCACATAGGCGGCGATAGGCCCATAGTAAACAATCTCAGAAATAAAATTTATAAAGTAGACTAAGGGAAATAAGTATGCGTAAATTATTTAGTACACTAACAATCATTTTGGCAGGTTTGTGCATAGCAAATGCTCAAGTTTCTGAAGGAAAAATGAACGACATTTTAAAGATAAACAAAAACTATTATATGATAGTTTTTCCTTTTGAAAATCATAGGCAATATGCAGAGTTCGAGCATAATAAGTCTTTGATGTCTAAGGCTGTTGAAAATATAAATGAGGCAAAACGCAAAGCCGAGCTTGAAAAAAATCCTGAAACCGCAAAGCTTTTTGAAGACAATGTAAAACGTCTTCAAGACGAATTTAACACAAATAATCAGACTATGGTTAAGGGTTACAATTTTTCTGCAGACAGAAAATATCTTGTGCTCTTTTTAAAGACTTACATTTGTACGCCAATTACTGCAGAAGAATTTTCTGTACTCACATTTAAAGACGGCAAAAAAATAGACCCGCTAAAAATTGTAGACACAAACAGTGGCAAGTTTTACAGAAGCGCAGAAATATCAGGCTTTCAAGAAAATCAAAACCTGCAAAGCCTACTTACACTAACAATGAAAAATAGATATGAGCTTTCCAAATTAAGAGATTCGCTTTCCGATTTGGTTGATGTGCAAAAAATTTCTGATGTCAGCAAAAGAATTGTGGATTTGGAAAAAGACATCGCCGAAACTCAAAAAATTCTTTCTTCGAAATATAATTTGGACGCAAACTCACGCTATATGTTAGAAATAGACAAAGCAAGGCTGCTTCTAGAACTTAGCCCTGAAGAACTAAAGCAGGTTCAGCAAGAACAGCAAATGCAAAAAAATTAAAAGAATTATATAAAAATTTTAAGGGGTTAAGAGCCCCTTTTTTATTTTGTAAATAAAAGCAAAATTTAAAATGAAGCTCAGCTTTGCAGAATTAAATTTCCATTTTCCACATTTACAAATATCCACTGCCTGCAAGATTTTGCGTCTTGTGGATGACTGTGTGTAGAGCTTGCTATGACTTGCGCATTCTCATCTACGCTTGCCCAGAATGCGGCCCTTCGGGCTTCATCCAGTTCTCCCAAAATGTCGTCGCAAAGGATAATTGGTCTGGCATTTTTATATTTTTTAAAGAGTTCGTACTGCGCTAATTTTAGGCTTATAACTATTGAGCGTTGTTGGCCTTCTGAGGCAAATTCTTTTACATTTTTATTATTTAGCGTAATAACAATATCGTCTTTATGGGGGCCTGAATTTGTGCTGCCATAGATAATGTCTCTTGGTCGTTCGTCTTCTAAATTCTTAAGAAATTCTGAAACGTCTGTAAATTTTAAAGAGGGCTTTAGCCTTATGTTTGCGCTTTCTTTTTCAGCAGAAAGTATGGCGTATTTTTGGCTGGCAATATCTGCCATAAGTCCAAGATAATTTTGGCGTTTTTCTGAAATGATTTTTGCAGCTTTTGCCATTTCAGATTCAAATGCCGCAAAAGATTCCGGGGCTGCATTTTCTTGTTTTAAAAGAACGTTTCTTTGCGTTATTGCGGTATGATATTTGCGTAGGCTATCAAAATATTCAGAGTCTATTGAAGATAGCGAAAGGTCTATAAATTTGCGTCTTTCAAGAGGCGCTCCTCTTACCAATTTTATGTCATCAGAAGAAAGCACTATAGTGGGAAATGTTCCGATAAAGTCGGCCAGTTTGCGCTCTTTGTTTTCGTTCACAAAAACTTTTGTGGATTTTTGGTCTATCTGAATTAGTATGCTGTTTGCGCCTAAATTTTCGTGCTCAATTTCTAAAAGAATTTCTGCTTTAGATTTGCCATAAGAAATTAGGTTTGAAGTTTTGGACGTTCTAAAAGACCTTAGTGCGCCCAAAAGCCCAATTGCTTCAAGGGCATTTGTTTTGCCTTGGGCATTAGCGCCATATATCCACACAGAATTTGCGTCCAACTTAGTTTCGGCCAGCTGGAAATTTCTAAAATTGTGCAGTCTGATATGTTTTATTTTCACTGCTTTAAAGTCTTTTTTTTAGCTTAAAAGAAGTCAAGTTCTCTTTTTGCTTGCAGTATGGAATTTTCGGCAAATGCTATGTTTAGGAAAAATTTTATGGAAAAAGGAAACGACTATCTGCAAAAAACTCTTGAAAATAAAGATGAAAACTTTGAGGCCTCTTTGCGCCCAGAGGGTTTTGCGTCTTTCACAGGCCAGCCCAAAACTTTAGAGCGTTTGCAGGTAATGGTGGGCGCAGCAAAGCGCAGAGGCGACAGTCTTAGCCACATACTTTTTCATGGGCCTCCGGGGCTTGGCAAAACAACGCTTGCGCTGATACTTGCTGCAGAAATGGGCTCGCAAATAAGAATTACCTCAGGGCCTGTTATAGAAAAGGCTTCTGATTTGGCGGGGCTGCTTACAAATTTGGAAGAGGGCGATGTTCTTTTTATTGATGAAATTCACAGAATTTCAAGAACTGTCGAAGAATATCTTTACAGTGCGATGGAAGATTATCGCATAGATATCATGATAGACCAAGGGCCCAATGCAAGGTCTGTGCGCCTTACTATCCCTAGATTTACGCTGATTGGCGCAACAACAAGAACAGGGCTTTTAACTGCTCCTTTGCGAAGCCGTTTTACTTTAAAAACCAGATTAGATTATTATACAAGGACGGAACTTGAGAAAATTGTAAAGCGTTCTTGCAAACTTTTAGATATTGAAGTTGACGAGGGCGGCGCAAGCGAAATTGCAAGACGCTCAAGAGGAACGCCCAGAATTGTAAATAATCTTGTTCGCTTTGTAAGAGACTATTCTCAAGAAAGGGCAAACAGCAAAATAACAAAAGACAGCGCTTCAAAAGCCCTTGAACTTCTTGAGATAGACGAAAATGGCTTGGACGAAATGGACAAGCGCATAATGCGTACAATGGCGCAAAATTACAAAGGCGGCCCGGTTGGCATTGGCACTATCGCAGTTGCTGTTGGCGAAGAGGCAGATACTCTCGAAGAAGTTAACGAGCCTTACCTAATTCAAGAAGGCTACATTCAGCGCACTCCGCAGGGCAGAGTGCTAACAGAAAAAGCGTGGGATGTAATAGGGCTTTCGCCGCTAAGCGGCACAACAGGCTCTCTTTTTTAGGCAATGCTTGATGCAATAATAGTAGGTCAGGGCATAGCTGGTTCTTGTTTGGCTTTAGAGCTTTTTAAAAGAGGCAAGAAGCTAATGATATTTGACAACGACTGGCAAGATGCCGCCTGCAAAGTTGCCGCAGGCGTAATAAATCCTATTACAGGCAAGCGTTTGGTAAAAAGTTGGAGGTCAGATATTGCAATGCCTTTTGCAAAGAAATACTATGAAAATTTGCAAAAAGATTTTGGCGCAAGCTTCTATCAAGAAAGAAAAATCTTACAGCTTTGCAAATCTAAAGAGGAAGTAGAGCTCTGGGAAAGCCGCAAAAAAGAGGCTGAATATGCAGATTTTTTGAGTCAGTATTTTGCCCCTAAAACTTTTGCAGAGCTAAACGACAATTTTGGCAGCTTCATAATAAATCATTCTGCTTGGGTCGAGGCTCCTGCCGCAATGGATGCTTTCAGAAAATATTTTTTGGAAAAAAATATTTTGCGTCTTGAAAATTTTGACCACAAGGCAATAAAAATTGAAAAAGATTTCTTTGAATATAAAATTCTAAAAGCAAAAAAAATAATTTTTTGCGAAGGCTGGAAAGCAATAGAAAATCCTTATTTTAGCTGGCTTCCGTATCGTCCTGCAAAGGGTGAAATTTTGAACCTAGTTGCAGATAAAGATTTGGGAGAGCACATTGTGCACCGAGAAAAATGGCTCATGAAATTTCGCAATTCCACCTACAGAGTTGGCTCTAGCTGGGACAGAGAAAATTTTAGAAACGGCCAGCCCACCGAAAGCGCAAAAGCAGAAATTTTTAATGCGCTTCCAAGCATTGCAGGGCAAAATGTAAATTGGAAAATTCTGTCGGCCGAAGCAGGCGTGCGCCCTTGTACTGCAACAACCAAGCCTCATTTGGGCGAACATCCAAAAATAAAAAATCTTCATTCATTTAATGGCTTTGGCTCTAAGGGCTATGCGCTTTCTCCTTATTTTGCAGAGCATTTTGCAGATTATCTTGATGGAAAAATCTCTCTTGATAAAGAGTCTGACTTGGCAAGACATATAAAAAAGTTTTTTATCCTGTAATATTTTTTTTAGCTTGAAAGGCTAAGTTACTTAGTAAAGATTACGATGAAAGAATACGTAATTTCAAAGAAAGACTTTTATGAAAGTTCTAGCAATAAATGGAAGCCCCAGAGCAGATGGAAATTGTTCTGCTCTTTTAAAAATAATGGAAGATGTTTTTGAAAAACAAAACATCAATTTTGAAATTATCCATCTTGGCACAAAGCCGATTAGAGGCTGCATTGCCTGCAATTATTGCAAAAATTCTGAAGGCAATGTTTGCGTTTTTAAGGACGACATTGTAAATGAAGCCACAAAAAAAATCAGAGAAGCAGATGGAATTATTTTGGCATCGCCCACATATTATGGCGGCATAGCAGGAACTATGAAATGCTTTTTAGACAGAGC
>JAVBSE010000170.1:0-6994 GCA_031547315.1 Opitutales bacterium | reverse complement strand
TCTCTTAAAAAATAAAAAATGAACGACGACAAACCACAGCTCTGGAGCAACGTACACCAAGCAAGCAAAATTTATATTTTGCCCAATCTTTTTACTGCCGGAAACTTGTTTTTTGGATTTGTTTCCATAGTGCTTTGTATGCGTGGCAAATTTGATGCGCAAACAGACACCGCCCTTCACAGCATTGCAAAAATTTTTGTAGACATCACAGATGAAACTCCCGCAAGCACAAGCTACTATGTTGTGGCAATTTTGGCAATTTTAATGTCTGTGCTTTGCGATATGCTTGATGGCAGAGTTGCAAGAGCAAGCGGCAAAAGCTCTTTATTTGGAAAAGAGTTCGACTCTATTGCAGACGCCATTTCTTTTGGTGTTGCGCCCTGCATACTAACATTTCTTCTTACGCTAAACCCAAGCCACGAATTTGCTTCGCCTGTTTTAAAAAGCTGGATGAGTTTTCTAGCTTGGTTTGTTGCGTTCACTTATTTGCTTTGCGGCTGCGTAAGGCTTGCACGCTTTAATGTGCTTACCTGCCCATACATTATGGGTTCAGAAAAATACGAAAAAGGAGACTTTTGTGGGCTTCCTGTTCCTGGGGCGGCGGGCGCAATGTCTTCAATAGCCCTAACTATGCTGGCTTTCGACCTTTGGAAATACACATTTTTTATTGTGCCATTAATGCTTCTTATTTCTTTTTTAATGGTAAGCAATATTCCCTACCCAACTTTCAAGCATGTTAATTGGACAGTAAGCAACAGAATCAGAAGCTTTGTGCTTTTTATCGCAATATTGTTTTTGATAGTAAAGCTTGGCGTATATAGTTTCACAATTATTTTCCTGGCATATATTTTGATTCCGCCATTAAGGTACGTTCCTAAACTCTTTAAGATTCTCAACTATTTAAGAACAAGAAGCAGAACCAAATAAGCTAAAATTTCTAAAACTAAAAAACAGAGGCAAATAAGACCTCTGTTTTTTTGTAAGTTATTTCTTAGTACTAGAAAAATAAACGCAAATAGTTTTCTAAATAAAAAACTTATGCAGGTTTATCTATTTTATAAAGCCCAAATCAAAGTCTTTCCAAACAGGCTCATAACCTTTTGATTTAAGCATTGCAGTAAATTCCTCAACAGAGCGATTGTCGTCAATATCAAACTGGCCGCCCGCAGTTTCTTCTTCTGCGTAGCCCCCCGGTTTAGTACTGCTTGCTGCGCTCATTTGCGTAACGCCAAGCCCAACAAGACCATCACGCAATTTGCGTGGCTCTCTTGTAGAAACAACCAACCCCAAGTGCTCCATAAAAAGACGTAAAGCACAAAGAATTTTGACCAGCTCTTTATCTGAAGGCACGTGCCCTTCTTGCGGAACAAAGCCGCTTTCGGCAGGCCTCATTCTGGGAAGGCTAATATTTACCCTAGTTTTATAAAAATTTTTATAAATATATTTTGCATGAAGCGCGCAGGCAATAATTTCAAAACGCCAGTCGCCCAATCCAAATAAGGGACCCAAGCCAACAGAGCGCATGCCGCCCTTTGCGCCTCTTTCAGGCGTTCCAAGCCTCCACTCGTAATTTGCTTTGGGGCCGCTTGGGTGCATTTCTTTATAAATTTCTGTGTCGTAACTTTCTTGAAACACAGTTAGTCCTTCGCAGCCAAGGCTTGTAAAACGCTCGTAAACTTCAATAGAAGAAGGCGCAATTTCA
Organism: Opitutales bacterium; assembly: GCA_031547315.1. Lineage (GTDB taxonomy): Bacteria > Verrucomicrobiota > Verrucomicrobiia > Opitutales > Intestinicryptomonadaceae > Intestinicryptomonas. The sequence continues at coordinate 5,292 of JAVBSE010000170.1, read as the reverse complement.
ACAGAGATTGAAGGAAATTTTTTTGCGCAAATTTTTATGCAGTCTTCTAAATAACCTGAAGTTACAAGCTCAGGACTCTCTCCTGCAACAAGCAAAATTGAACGAAACCCTAAAGCATAAGTTGCCTTAACTTCTGCCTCTACCTCTTTAAGCGTAAGAGTTTTTCTTTCTATATTATGGCGCCTTGCAAAGCCGCAATATTTGCAGTTATTTACACAAACATTGCTTACGTAAAGCGGCACAAACATTCTTATGGTTTTTCCAAAATTACGCATGGTAATTTTAGAAGAAAGACTTGCCATTTGCTCCAAATAATTGTCTGCCGCAGGCGATATCAAAGAGGCAAAATCTTCTATTGAAGACGCATAGCCTTTGCGCAAAACTCTTTCCACATCGCCAGCTTCAAATTTTAAAGACAACGCAGAAAGTTCTCTTGCAAAGTTTGCATCGAATTCAGAAAAAAAACTCATAAGAAAAGCCTAGTCTAGAAAAGCAGTAAGCGGGCTTGTTGCAGATGCACGCTTTAAAGAGCTTTCGCAAGCGCCCTGCAAAAAGGCCTCACGCCCCGCTTTGATGGCATCGGCAAACGCCTTCGCCATGTTTATAGGATTTTTTGCAATGGCTATTGCAGTATTGATTAAAACTGCGTCAGCGCCCATTTCCATTGCCTGCGCCGCATGAGAAGGCAAGCCTATGCCTGCGTCAACAACAACAGGAACTCTTGCCTGCTCTATAATAATTTCTATCTGCGCTCTTGTTTCTATGCCCCTGTTTGTGCCTATTGGCGCACCAAGCGGCATAACTGCAGCAACCCCCACATCTTGCAAACGCATTGCAAGCGCAGGATCCGCATTCATGTACGCAAGAACTTTAAAACCTTCCAAAGCCAAAATTTCTGTTGCTTTCAAAGTTTCAATAGGGTCTGGCAAAAGATAATTAGGATCAGGATGAATCTCTAACTTCACAAAATCTGAAAAGCCTGCCGCACGCCCCAAACGAGCTATTCTTACAGCCTCGTCAGCATTCATTGCCCCAGAAGTATTTGGCACTATCAAATATTTTTTTGCGTCAAGCCAAGTTGCAATATCTGCAGATTCATCCAAAGAATCTGAAAGGTTTGCACGCTTTAGCGCCACTGTTGCAAGAGACGCCCCAGAAGCTTCAATAGTTTCTTTCATTAAGCTATGAGAGGCAAATTTGCCTGTGCCCACAAAGAGCCTTGAATTAAACTGCACCCCCCCAATAACTAGCTTGTCGTTTTCTTTCATCAATTTTTCTTCTACTCTTTTTCAGAAAACTCTACTGCAATTTTAAAAGAATCTAAAATATAAGAATCTGCCTTTAAGCGAATCTTTTTTAGGTCTTCAAAAATTGCTTCTGCCGAGCGTCCTTTGAGTTCGTAAATTTCTTTAAACTTAAGGTCTAATAAAGCCCTAGCCGCCTCTACACGCATACCTTTTATTCTCATAAAAGGACTTGCAAGGGCGGCGTAGTCGACCTTTTTTTTCTTTTGAACAGCCATTTATTTGTTCTTAGAAAGAGCTTCCATTCTTTGCTTAAGCTCTGCTGAAGACAAATTGCTTTCGTACTTTTTAATGCCTGCTTCAATAGCTTCTTTTAGCTGCGGAGCTTTTAGAATTTCGTCTGCTTCCTTGCCCTTAAGAGCCATGTAAAATAATTCGCCTTCGTTGTCATTTTTTAGTGCGTAATCAAACATCACCAAGCGTGTACGCATATCAAAATCTGCATTTGCAAAATTTTTGCTGAACTTATCAAAAATTGCTTTGCTTTTGAACGTGCTTGCGTAAGTGATTGCAAGGTTCATTGCGTCGCTGACTGCAAGTTTGTCGCCAAGTTTGATAGCCTTTTGCAAAAGATCCGCAGATTCCATCACACCGCCAAGATTATATTCAACAACAGCCCTGCCGCGCAAAGCTTTTGTGTTTTCAGGATTTGCAGCCAAAACTGTGTTGTAAGCCTCGCGAGCAATACCCCAAACTGCATTCAAAGTTGCGCCGTTTGCAGGTATGATAGTTGCCTGTGGTGTCCAAACACTTTTTTCTGCATTATACAAAACTAAAGCTCTGCCAAGAGCGTCTGCACTTGCAGTATCTAAAATTTTGTCAACATCAAGGCTTGCAATAATTTCTTTTGCAAAAGCCTTGTCTAGCTTTTCCTGATTGCGATAAGCGTAAGTTATCAAAATATTTGCAATATTCAAATCTGTTTTTGCATAAGCCTTTAGCTGAGGAATATATTTTTCCATTTTTTCCCAGCGGCCGGTAATCATTGCGGCTGTTGCGATAGACTTTATAGACTCTTCATCATTTTTTGCTGCGCCTTTTTCGTAATACTCAAACGCTTTGTCGATAGAAGCCTTGTCTTGAGACAGCAGCATTAGTGTGCCATAGGTTCTTGTGGCACGTGTATTGTCTGGGCGCACAGCCAAAAACTTTTCTAGCAATTCTTTTGTTTTGTCGTAATTGCGGAAAGTCATAAAGCAAATTGCAAGAGGCAAAAGCTCTTCATCTTTATAAGCCGCAGGATTTGCCAAATATGCCTCAAGAGCCTGCTGATTTGCCTGCATATCTGCAAAGACTGCTTCAAGCTCAAACAATTCTGTTTTAGAAAAGTTAGCTTTGTCTTTCAGCAGGTCGGCAGGTTTTGCAGCGTTTTGCGCAAAACTAAGACCGGAAAAGATTAGCGAGAATATTAACGAATATACTAGTTTTTTCATATTGATTTATTATTAAAATTTAGCTCTAAGAACTTTGCAAGTCCAATATTTGCAAGATTTGCTTCAAGTTTTCTGCCTGCAAGCCACTTTTTTGGCAAAAGTTCTACACTTCCGCCAGTAAAAACTGTTTTTTGAGCTGCAGATTTTCCGTCAAAATAGTCTTTTTCAATGTCTGCAATTATGCCGTCTGCAAGCTTGCAAAAGCCCTTCACGCAGCCAACCATCATTGCCTCGTAAGTGTTTTTTCCCACAGACATTGAATAGTCTGCCTTTCTTGGGTCTATTTTAGGAAGCTGCGCAGTTTTTTCATTCAAATAATCCACAAAGGCGTGCAAGCCGGGAGCGATTGCTCCGCCTGCATAATTGCCATTCTTATCGACCAAGTCTATAGTAACGGCAGTGCCCATATCTACAACAATGTAAGGCGGGGTAAAAAATTGCAGTGCGCCAATTGCCACAGCAATTCTGTCTTGCCCAACTTGCTCAGGATTCTTCACATCTAACTTTATTGGCGAATTTTCCCAATTAAGACAAAGGTGCTTTAGCTTTAGCTCATCTAATTTCTTGCTTAACTTTGCAGAAATTTTTGGAACAACCGAACACCAAGAAATAGGCGCATCTATCTTTGAAAAATCAAAAGTTTCACAAAAATCCAAAGTAGAATAGTCTGCAGCGCTGAGCACATTTTTGCCATCTACATAGGCGCAGTGCGTTCTTGTGTTTCCTATATCTATGCAAAAAATTCTCATTTTTTTACTATGCTAGATTCTCCTGCGCTAACAAGAAAATTATTGCCGCTTGGCAAACGCAAAATTAAAGAGCCGCAGCTGTCTATGCCGCAGGCAATTCCTTCAACAATTTTTTCATAAAATTTTACGCTCACCTGTTTTTGAGATAGAAAATCTAAAGACGCAAAGTCAGAAACAAAATTTTCTAAACTATCCCTGCACAAATCTTCAAAGGCAGAAAAAATTGCATTCGCCACCAAAGCGACTGTTTCAGAAAAATCTAAAGCATTTTCAGAAAGCCCCAAACTTTCAAATTCAGAAAACTCCCCACCTTTTAAAGGTTTAAACTTTAAACCTATACCAAAAATTAAAGATTCCAAAACGCCGCCCTTTGCACTGACATTTGCAAGCATGCCTGCAAGTTTTTTTCCGTTTAAATAAATGTCGTTAGGCCATTTTATTTGCAAATCTAAGGCAGTATAAGTTCGCAAAGCCTTGCAAATTTTTATTGCGCAAAAAAGAGTAAAAATCTCTAAATTTTTATGAGGTATTTTTTTTAAAGGAAAACCCACAGAAAGCGAAATAGAGCTTCCTGCCTCATCAAACCAAGTTCTGCCAAATCTGCCCCTGCCCGCAGTTTGTTTCAGAGCAAAAGCAATAAACGGAGCATCCGCAGTTTTTAAAATTTCTTCAGCTCTGGTATTAGTGCTGTCTGTTTCTTTAAAAAAATATAAGGGTGCTTTTAGACCTAATTTTTCAAGTTCAAAAAGTATTGAATTTTGAGTAATTGAAAAGTCTGTTTGCACCCTTATATTTTTTTTGCATGCTGCAAATTGCAGCTGCGTAAATCCAAATTATCGCTTTGCTGCAGGCAAATATTTTGCGATAAAATACTGAGCCAAAAACGCAAGAACTATTGCCAAAGCTTCACAAATATAAATGTTAGCCACAGCAAAAACAGTTAAAAGTAAGTATAAAAACAATGCGTTCAAAAGCAAAGATGGCAAATTTGCAATAAATAGCGCACCAAGGCCGGAAAAGGCTGATTTGTTTATAAGAGTTATAACTACCACTCCACCTAACCACGCAGCAGGGATAAAAAGTAAATAGTCAAACTTTGTGCCAAAACTTACACCAAAATAAACAAGTGCGCAGTAAATTGCGTAAGAAATTATCGCCCCTAAGCAGGAAGCCAAAATGGACTTAATTAAAGATTCTAAAACAAAAGATTTTGCTGATGCCATAATTTTATATTTTTAAGTATTAATATGTATGGGCTTCAGTAAAAAATGTTTATAAGAATTTTTCAAGAAAATATGATTTTATTTTGAATACCTGCGCCCCAAAAACAAAATCTCTTTTATGTGTTTTTCCAAAATAAGCAGCTGATAATTTGTGCACTGCCCTATTAACTGTTTTAGGCTTTCTGTGAACATTTCGGCGCTGTAATTGGCTGTTTCCATAAGATAGAGCGTCAGCATTTTTTTGTGCACACGCATATAGTTGCGCTTGTCTATTTTAGAATCTTTTATCCAGGCAGTATTGTGCGCAAATATTATGCCATCGCTAATGCTGTCTCTTACAAACTGATCTGAACGCCCTATGATATAGCCAACCTCTTTAGGAGAAAACCACTCCTGATCTTTTGGCAGCATTCCTTCAAAGTTTTCTATATCTTCTTCTCTGTTATTTTTCATAATTTCTTTGTTTTATTGGGTTTATTTTATGCGTTAATTGCTTTTTCTATAAAGCGATTCTTATCATTATTTATATTATTTTATATTTTTAATATATTTTATTTGCATTCTAGCTTATAATTTGCTTAAT
>JAVBSE010000198.1:0-4250 GCA_031547315.1 Opitutales bacterium | reverse complement strand
ACCTAGACTCTAATATTGAAACCATACTAATGATGCCTTCAAGAGAGTACTTCTTCACAAGCTCTACAATAATCAAACAAGTCTCTGCGTTTGAAATAGAAAGACTAAAATCATTTGTGCCGCAAAACGTGCTTGAAGCTCTTGCAAAAAAATATAAGCACAAATAGCAGATTTTTTAATAATTAGTAAAAATAAAAACAGCCAATTTCTTTTAGAAAATTGGCTGTTTGTTTTTGCACTTAAAATTTATTTCTTGATAACTGCAGGCGGAGTCCAAGAACCATCCAAAGCCTCTTTATTTGGCCAGTACGCCCTTATGTATAAAGAAAACTTATCTTTAGGAGCAGGCAGCCAGTTAGGAAGTTTGTCTGCAGTAGGTTCTTCGCTTTGAATATAGATAGTAAGCGATCCGTCTTTATTGAAAGAAAGATTTTCATTTTTTGTTCCTAGAGAATAGCGATTTATCTTATTAGGAACAAAAAAGTGAGTTTTGTCGTACATTGTTAGCGACCAAAATCCTTTTACAGGCGGAGTTTGCCCTGCTAAAAATGTAATTTCATAATTATTATTTCCGTCAAGACGTACACCATTTTCGTCTAAATCTTGATAAAAATATTTTGTCTCGTTTGGAGCATTTACAAAAATATTAGAGCGCGCTGCCGCTGTACGAGTAAAATAATCTACGCCAAAACTTGCACCATTATCTATGGTGCTCCAATTATATTTCACACTTTTGCCATAATTGCTAAATTGCAATAAAGGCGAAATTAATTTTTCTTCTGCCCTCTTGGCTCCCGCAATAAAAGATTCTTTTAGTTCAGGATATTTTTTAACTGAATTTATCACATTTTTAAAATTAGCATAAAGAGCCTCTTCACCAGCAAGCGGCTGAACAGAATTTAAAACAGTTTCAATTTCTTCCAATGCTTTTTCCGGCAAAACCCACTTTGCTTCTCCACCATTTGCAGAGGTTTTTGCAGGACCTTTTAAAATAGGAGTTTTTGTCCAATCTACAATTTTCACCTCACCCGTAAATTCTGACAAAGGATAAAGATTTATTTTATTCAAAATTTCAAGCACCATTGTCTTATCTGCTGCGCTGTCTTTTACAAAAACTCTGGGAATTGCATAACCAATATTTGTATCAGACCTAAAAACTCCGCTTATCCCCTTAGGAGTTTCACCTTTCCAGTTGGGACCCGCAAGCAAGTAAAACCCTGGCTTAGAATCATACATTGCACCAAGTTTTGCAAAAGAATCTGTACGTTGATTTACTATCTGATAAACCCAAAAACGCCCCTTAAAATCCGGAACCTGAATAACTACAGGCTCCTTTTCAAGATTCAAAACAGCAGAACCATAAACAACATCCTGATTAGGGCAAGCTACATCACGCTCTTGTGGCGCAATGTAGTCTGTAAGCATTGAAAGATGATTTGTAGGTCCAACGGGCGCAATTCCATTTAGCAAGACAGACTCTGTGAGCGGCTTAAAGTTCTCGTACCTATTATAAATGTTTATAAGTGGCCATGCCCAGAAATAGGCTTCGGCAGCAGCCTGTTCAACATATTCCGGCGTTAATTTTCCGCTATCAACAAGAAAATTTTCTGATGAACTATCTTTGACATTGTCTGCAAAGAGCAAATTTGAAAATAATAAAGAAGACGCAAAAATTGTAGCAGTAAATATTTTTATAAACGTTTTCATAAGACAAAAGAATTCATATTTTTGTTAAATTTGTACCTTAGAAACTATCGACATTTATTATCAAAAATTAATCTAATATTTTGTCTGTCCGCCTTGCGCATATTTTAATTTTTTTGCAAAAAAGGTTCTAAAAAGAGACAGTGCAGTTAAGATAAACTCAACTGCACTGCTACTATTACTGCTCAACTAACTACTATGAAAACTAAAATTTAAAATCGCAAGCGCCTCTATAATTAAAGCACTTTAAATACATAAATTTAGTTTATAAAACAGAAGCTAGGCGATGGATTTCTAAGTGCAAGATTTTCCTAATTTTATTTTGGACTTTTGTTCATTAGTGAACACTTTGTATTTTAGAGTAAAAGAATATCTGCTTGAAATAATCTTAATATGGGTTTTAAATTCGCCCTTTATATGAAAAAAACTTTCTCATTTGTAGGCGCAGGTAAAATGGCTGCAGCAATAATAGAGGGCATGCTAAGAGCAAACTCTGCACAGCCTTCTGCAATAGAATGCTCTTGCGGAGCAGACAAAACTGGCGAAGAACTTTCTTTAAAAACAGGAATTTCTCTCTCAAAAACAGAAGAACTTTCGGGAGAGATAATTGTTTTGGCATGCAAACCTCAGCAGCTAGAAACTCTTAAAGGACTCTTTGAAGACAAAGCTCCCGAACTTTTAATTTCTATACTTGCAGGCACAAAAATTGAAAAGCTAAGAAAAGTTTTTCCTAAGGCTAAAAATATTGTGCGCATAATGCCTAATATGCCTGCGCTGATTGGCCATGGCATATCTTGCTATGCGTCGGAACAAAAATTGTCTGAGGAAGACAAAACTTCTCTCTTAAGCATACTTTCTGCAATTGGCGAAAGCATAGAGTGCCTTGAGTCTGACTTAGATGCAGTTACAGCCCTTTCCGGCAGCGGACCTGCTTACGTTTTTGAATTTGCAAGAGCCTTAACAGAGGCTGGCATGGCCCTAGGCTTTTCAAAAGAATTTGCAAAAAAACTGACAGTAGAAACCCTTTTGGGCTCTGCCCTGCTCTTAAAAGAAGAAAATGCAGATGCAGAAAAACTAAGAATTGCGGTAAGCAGCCCCGGCGGAACAACCCTGGCGGCTCTTGCAGTTTTTGATGAGGCAAAATTTCCGGAAATTGTAAAGGACGCACTTTTTGCCGCAAAAAATAGAGCCGCAGAACTTTCCAAACTTTAAAAGCTCTCTGTTTTCTCCAAAAAAAATAAAAAAATAAGCAAAAGCCTTGACGAGAAAGCAAAAATTTATCAAGCTCTGTGCTTATCAAAACAAAAACGTTCGTTTACGAGTAAAATCTTTAACAAAGTTGAATATGATTAGAAAATTATTAGCCCTTTCTTTGCTTGCTTCAGTTCTTACAGCTTGCAATGTTACAGATCAATTAGGCACGCAAAAAATTGCCTTTAATTCTACACCTTGTGGTGCGGATGTAGTTGTTGACGGAAATGCTATTGGCAAAACTCCTTGCGAAACAAGACTTGATTCTACTGTAACTCATACAGTTGTTCTCAAAAAAGAAGGTTATGCAGAAAAGCAATACACAATTGCTACTGAAGAATCTAAGCCAACTGTAAAATTTGGCGCTCTTGAAAAAGAAGGTTACTACAAGAATCTTGTTGTTCCAACAGAAGAAAATAACCTTAAGCCGGACTTCCTTCCAGAAACTCCTGAAGAAGACAAATTTGCAGGTCTAAGCAAAGCTCTTGTTGCTGCAGAAAAACGCAAAGCTGACGGCAAAGTTGGCGACTGTGAATATCAGTACCTAGTTCAAGAAAGTCTTGAGTTTTATGCTCCTGGCATGAAGGCAGAAGTTCAGAAGAAAGACGCTGCTCCTGCACCTGAAGCTAAATAAGCTTAGTTGATAAGTATTTACAAAAAGGGAAATTGCAAAAGCAGTTTCCTTTTTTTGTGCGTATATATTTTAATTAAGCACAGACGAAACAGATATTATTATACTAATTTAGTTATTTCTATTTTTGTAATTAGATTTCTGCTCTTATCTTTGATAGAAAATACTTACTTCATTTTATCAGTACACAAAAAAAGGTTCTAAGAATTTTCTTAGAACCTTAAATTTTGTTATACCTTAAGTATTATTTTTCGTAAGGAAGGCCTTGCTGCTCACAAAGTGCTGCTCTGCGTGAAAGCTTTACGCGTCCTTTGTCGTCAATGCCTATGCACTTAACAATCATTTCGTCGCCTAATTTGCAAACGTCTTCAGTTTTGTTTACTCTAAAGTCTGCAAGTTCAGAAATGTGCACTAGGCCTTCTTTGCCCGGCAAGCATTCTACGAATGCGCCAAACTCTTTGATTGAACGAACTATGCCCTTGTAAGTTTTGCCCACTTCAATTTCGCCAGTCACAAGTTCGATTTCAGAAACTGCGCGGCTCATGCTTGTTGCAGATTTTGCAAATACCAAAACTCTGCCAGGATGCTCGTCTTGAATGTCAATCTGTGCGCCGGAAACTTCTGTTATGCGGCGGATATTCTTGCCTCCAGGTCCGATAAGAGC
>JAVBSE010000174.1:0-2934 GCA_031547315.1 Opitutales bacterium | reverse complement strand
CTTTTACTAAGCGAGCTGTGCCTTCTTTAAAAGTACTATTATCGAACTGCCCTTGCCCTTCATTGAAGATTACCCACATAATTACTGCGGGAGAATTTTTAAGAAAATCTATCATCCCATAAAGACCATCTTCAAAGCTTCTCATATCTGCGGCAGGTTTGTGCTCGTGATGTCCGTTATATGAATTGCATGAAGGCGCATCTTGCCAGACCATAAGCCCAAGCTTGTCTGCCCAATAATACCAACGTGCAGGCTCAACTTTTATGTGTTTTCTTGCGCAGTTAAAGCCCATTTTTTTTGTCTCTTCAATATCAGAGCGAAGCGCTGCGTCTGTTGGCGCTGTATAAATTCCGTCTGGCCAAAAGCCTTGGTCGAGTGGTCCATTTAAAAAGACTTCTTTGTTGTTTAAAAACACACGCTTAACGCCATCAACATCGCCCACAGAAATTTTGCGCATGCCAAAGTAAGATTTTACTTCATCACGCACTACTAAGCTAAGCGGAGTATAAGACTTTTGATTTTTTAGATCGTTTAATCTTAGTTTTAGCTCATACAAATGTGGATTTTCAGGACTCCACAACTGCGGATTTTCCATTTTAACAGTTATAACTTCATTTGGCGCCCCTCGCTCAACATAGCTTTTTCCAAGATTTGCAGACATTTTTCCCATCTCTATTGGGTCACTGACAATTACTTGCACAGACAAATCTTTTGCATCTGAAAAAACAGTAATTTCTACTTCGCCCTTATCTATATTGGGAACAATTTTTATGTCTTTAATAAACTCTTTATTTACAGGCTCTAGCCAGACTGTTTGCCAAATGCCGCTTGTTGGCGTATACATAATGCCACCTTGCTTGGTGTCTTGCTTGCCACGTGGTTGACCACCCCGGTCTGTGGGGTCAAACACACGCACTACAAGTTCGTTTTCACCTTTTTTAAGTGCTTCTGTGATGTCGTAAGAAAATGGCAAGTAGCCGCCCCTATGTATGCCAAAGCTTTTGCCATTTACAAAAACTTCTGCCTCGTAATCTACAGCGCCAAAATTTAGACGCACATTTTTACCCTTCCAATTTACAGGCACTTCAAATGTGCGGCGATACCAAAGCCTGTCTGCCTGCTCCATGACTCCTGAAAGTGCAGACTCTACGGGAAAAGGCACTAAAATGCGCCCAAACAATTTTTGACCAAATACAGGAATGTCGTTTTCAGAGCCTTTTTGAAATTCCCAAACGCCATTTAAGTTAAGCCAGTCTTTACGTTCCAGCTGAGGCCTTGGGTACTCTGGCAGCGGACAATTTATATCCACCTCTTTTCCCCACTTTGTCATGATGGGAGCTTCTTTTGTTTTAAACTGGGCAAACAGCCCAAGAAAACAGCTAAGGCCTAATAAAATTACTATTATTTTTTTCATTTTCTCTTCCTAGTAAGTATTCAACTTTACATTCGCTTGTTTTGCGAATAGAAACTTAGTTTCATTTAATTAAAAACAAAAGTCAAGCAAGAAAAAATTATGTTTTAATCTGTGTAAAATTTCTTTTAACACTTAACAAAAAAAAGCCTCTCTTGCGAGAGGCCTTTTCAAAAAAATTTTATCTAAAAATTAATTTTTAGGTGCGTTAGCATTCAAAGTAGAAATAACGTCTTCTGTGATGTTGCTGGCCGGCTTGCTGAAATGGCAAACACCCTTTTCAATCACAAAATCAAGCTTCTTTTCTTTAGCTATTTTTTCAATCACTTCAATGATGTCTTTTCTGTGATTCATCATAACTTCCTGATCTTGCTTACGCAATTTTTCTATAGCCTGATTCTGGTAGTTTTTGATGTTCTGTTCAAGAGTACGTGCTTCATTTACTTTAGGAGCGTATTCTTTTTCAGCCATAGTCTTTTTAGCGTCTTCTGACATTGCAGGGTTCTTAGCTCTTTCTTCTATCGCTTTAATTTCTTCAATCATAGCCTTTAGTTTTTCAGCCATTCTTTGAACTTCTGCGTTAGCAGTGTCTTGACCAGCCTTTAAAATTTCAGCTGCCTGCTTTGTCTTATAGTAGTTCTTATGAACTTCGCTAATATCTACAACAGATATTACTACATCTGCTTTTGCTACCAATACCGCTGCTGAGAGCGCAATTAACATTATGATTTTTTTCATACTTTTTTATTTTTTAGTTTTTACAATAATTTTCAAGAATAAAAATATTTGTTTTAAAATACAGTGCCAAATGAGAAGTTAAATTCTACGCCGCTATTGTCGTCTCTTGTGCTAAGAGGCGTAGCAATGTCTATGCGCATTGGAGCGCCCATAATCATGATTCTAAAGCCTATGCCAAAGTCGTCATAGTAGTCTGAAGGGTTAAAGTCCCAAGATTTATCATTTAAGAAACCAACGTCATAAAAGAGCGCAATTCTGAACTGTTCGATAATTGCCCAAGAGTATTCAAAAGACAAATATCCTGAAGTATTGCCGCCATAAGGCTCGTCAGTAGCAGGGTCGCGTCTGCCAACTTTTCTGTATTTATAGCCCCTCATATTGTAGGGTCCGCCCAAGAAGTAACGCTCAAAATAAGGAACATCTTTGCCATCGTAACCCGTAATAGAACCTGTTCTGCCTACAATAGAAAATACCTGATTGCCATATTTGAAAAAGTCCCACTCTCCAAAATGGTAAGACATAGGAACCCACCAACCTGCTCTGAGCTCTATTTTATAAGTATTGGTTTGCCCTAAAAGAGGGCCGCCTGCAAGCTGCTGCAAAAATTCAAACCTTGTACCAGAAGTAGGCATCATAGAGTCGTCTCTGTCGTCTCTTAAAAAGCTTAAAGAAAGTTTTGAAACAGACCTGCCGCCCTCTTCGTCTTTGATGAATGAAGGAGCATCGCTTTCAAGGTCATAACTATCAACATACTCTAAAGTGTAACCCAAGCGGCCTTCCAAAGG
>JAVBSE010000040.1:0-10800 GCA_031547315.1 Opitutales bacterium | reverse complement strand
GAGTGGGAAACCTACTCAAGCGACATTTCTTACGATGGCGAATACGCATTCTTTAGCGTAAATGGCTTTAGCTCTTACGCACTTGCGGCAGTACCGGAACCATCAACTTATGCAGCTATCTTTGGTGCAATTGCATTGGCGTTTGCTATATACAGACGCCGTAAGTAAAAATAATTTAGCTTAAGTATAAATTTTAAAGACTGCTTTTAAAGCAGTCTTTTTTTGTGCTAAATTTTAATTTGCTTGCAAAATAGGGCGCTTTTTTGTGCTTTAATAGGCTATGCAAATTAAGGTAAATGGCGTTTTACATAAGCTTGAAAAAGAGCAGACAATTTCTGAATTTATTAAGAGTTTAGGAAAAGAGCCAAGCCGTTTTCTTGTGGAATATAATGGTAAGGCTTTGCGCTATACAGACTTTAAAGATTTGTCGCTAAAAGATGGCGACATTCTGGAAATTATGCTTTTTGTTGCAGGAGGCTAGGTGGACTTTTTAAATAAAAGATATTCAAGGCAAACAGCCTTAGAGGGCTTTGGCAAAGAAGGGCAGGAGCGCTTGGCAAATTCTGTGGTTTTGCTTGTCGGTCTTGGAGGCGTTGGAAGCGCTGTTTTGCCATTGCTTACGGGCGCAGGTGTAGGGCGCATTGAGATTTTTGATTTTGACAAAGTAAGCGAATCTAACTTAGCAAGGCAGACTATATATTCAGAAAGCGAGATAGGATTTTCTAAGTCTGAACTTGCCGCAAAAAAATTTGCAAAGCAAAATTCGGGCGTGCAGATTATTTCGCACAATACAAAGCTGGAAAAGATAGAAGATTTAACTGAGTTTCTTCAAAATGCAGATATTTGCATAGACGCAAGCGACAGCTTCACAACAAGATTTCTTGTTTCTGACGCCTGCAAAATTTGCGAAAAAAATTTGATAACCGCCTCTGCCGAAGGCTGGGTTGCGCAGACTTTGCTTTTGGGGCAAAACTTTTATCTTAAAGATTTTCTGCCAAATTTTTGCGAAATTAAAAAAGATTCCGAAGCAAAAGCTATATTCAATGCAGCAGCTCATTTAAGCGGGGTTTGGGCTGCAGGTTTTGCTTTAAGATTTTTACTTTCTAATAATTTTGATGCAGGGTTTTTTCAGCGTTTTTGCTTTGAAAATGCAAAATACTTTAAGGCAAATTTTTAAGAAAAAGTCTTGAAAGATTTTAAAAAATTTGAGTTCCTAAACAGATGATTAAATTTTCAAAATATCACGCATTGGGCAACGACTATTTGGTTTTAGATCCTATTGACGCCCCAATTCCTTACGAGGGTTCTGATTGCATTAAAATTTGCCATCGCAATTATGGCTTGGGTTCTGACGGAATTCTTTATGGCCCCGAAAAGTCTGACAAGGCAGATTTTAAGCTTAGAATTTATAATCCGGATGCCTCTGAGGCTGAAAAATCTGGCAATGGACTTCGTATATTTTCCAGATATTTGTTCGACACCAAACGTGTTAAAGAAGACAAGGCTTTCACTGTTGAAACTTTAGGAGGCATTGTTTCTTGCGTAGTTTCTAAGGGTGGAGACTTTATTACTGTGGAAATGGGCAAAGTTACATTTGACTCTGCTAAAATCCCTGTAAATGGAGCTCAGCGTGAAGTTATAAACGAAAAATTTGAAATTTTTGGGCAAACTTACACTTACTGCTGCGCAAGCGTAGGCAATCCGCACTGCGTGCTTCCTATGGCAGAAATTTCGGCTGAATTGGCAAAAAAAATAGGCCCTGTTATTGAGAATATGACAGAGCGTTTTCCGAATCGCACAAATGTTCAGCTCTTAAAAGTTTTAGACAGAAACAATATTCAGATAGAAATTTGGGAACGTGGGGCAGGCTATACTTTGGCTTCTGGCAGCAGTTCCAGCGCAGCAGCTTCTGTTGCAAAAAAGCTTGGCCTTGTGGATTCTAAAATAAGCGTTCATACTCAGGGCGGCATTATAAATATAGAAATTACTGACGACTTTTCCATTACTATGAGCGGCCCTGCCACAAAGGTAGGCATCTTTGAAATGGACGAAGCTGTCATTAAACAAAATGTAAAACTATAAAATTTGCATTTTTTTGTAAAAAGACTTGATTTATAAAAAAATCTCTATTTTCTAAATGGTTTAATTTAAAGGAATTTTATGTCACAGCACAACAGTCTAAAAAGCGGAGGCTCCGCATCATCTAAAAAACGCAGCGTTCTAAAACGTTTCGAGCGTCTTGATTTGCTCAAAAAACGTAATTCTTGGCAAGATAAGGGCAAGATTACAGGTTTGCCTAAAACAAAACCTGCTGAGTGATTCTAAGCAAGCTTTTGCTTCGCCAAAGGTTTGCGTTTTTAAACTAATATTTACAATAAAAGGAATAGATTTTACTCTATTCCTTTTTTTATTTGCGAGTTTAGGACTAAGGAAAAAGGCGCAAATTTCAGCGCCTTTTCCTATTGTTAATTAATTTTTTTTTGAACTGATAAGTTTTTTTCTGAACAAAAATATGCCAAGTCCAAGGGCAACTAATATTGTTGCAATAATTCCAGGAAGGGGCTGTCCGCTAGGTTCAAATGCCGCCGAACCTGAAACTTTAATCTTAGTGTCTGCCCAAGCAAAAGAGGAATAATTAAGATCAAGAATTCCTTGTGTTAGCGATATGCTCAAGCCTCCGGAACGCGCTATGCTGTCGATAGTTTTGTTACCGTCTATTTCTAGCCAAAATGCAACTTGGTCGCCGGCTTTAAGGTCTACAGAAAAGCCAGTGCCTGCATTAAGGTCTGAAAAAACTTGAGTGGATGTTATATTTTTATTCGCATCAAAAGTATAAACTCCGAAAGAGTAGGAATTTGCTTTTGATGAAAGTTTATCTACATAAAAATTTAAAGAAGCGTTCTTTAAAACGTCAACTGTTGCAGTTCCTATCATTTGATTTACAAAGAAGGCATTTGGTTCTGCTTTATTCCAGCCAATATTGTAGCCGCCTTCTGCGTAGGCTGAAAATGAGGATAAGAAGCCCAAAAGACCAAGTACCCTGATAGAGATTTTTATTAGTGTTTTCATGGTGCACCTCGTTTTCTGGAAGACATTCTTGTAAAAAAACGAAAAATGTCAATTTTTTTTGACATTTTTTTGTAATGGCTTTATAATGAGGCACTTAGGCTCGTTTTTTTATAGATTTAATTATCCTAAAAAGCTTTGTAAGCCAAGACGCCCTAGATTTTATAAGGGGCGTAATTGTGTCTACGTCATATATTTCGTAAAGGCAATTTGTGAAAATTTTATTCACATTCTCGTATAATTCTCTGCTAATCCAAGCATCTGTGGCAGCGTAAGAAATTTGCTTTGAGCTAAGTTCATCATTAGCCCAGTTGCTCATTTGGGCGCTTTTGGAAATACGAACCCCTAAAAATACTGCTGCAAGATTTCTTAGGCCTGTGTTGACTATGCCTATTTTTCTTGTTTTTTCTGAAATGTCTTCAAATCCTTGAGGCTTAAATTCGCAAAGTTTGCGCAGGGCAGAAATATCGCCCTTTACAGCTACGCCAACTTTTTTAATTTGCGGATTCTCAAAAATTTCAAAAATTTTGGGCAGCAAATCTTGTATGTTTTTTAATTTAAAAATCCATACGCAATGTTCTCCGCAAAGTTGTATTATAGATACAGGAAAGTGCTGTGAAGAACTAAAACTTGGTCTGGATTCAGTGTCAAAGCCCAAAAGTTTTTCTTTTGCAATGTTTTTTAATGCAAGTTCAACATCTTCAGCAGTTTCAACTAATATAACTTTACCAGAATATGCCGCCAAAGGAAGTCCGCTAAGACCCTCTTTGGGGATTCTGTTTGGAAAGGCGCATTTTATTCCTGAAGATTTTTTATTCACTTAAGTTTGTCTGTTGCTAAGCTCACTATTGTTTAGAACTTAGCAAAATCTCTGACAAAAGGAAAGTTCAATTTTATAAAAAAATAAAATAATTTCATTTTTCTAATTATTAACTAATTAGAAATTTGAAATCTTACTCAAAGTGCCCTTCTTGATCTCTGAATTCTTTTGGAATTGCGCTTAATTGAAATAGGGGCAGCAGGGCAAGCAGTTCTAATACTGTCATTCCCATAACAAAATAACCTGCCAGATCGTGAACAGTTCCTGAGATAGATTCGGGTCCATTGTAATATGCCCAGAAAGATAAAAATAGGGCTCTGATAAGATTATTTAAAAATGCAAAGCACATGGAAAGCCCAACAAGCAGAATTTTTTTCCAAAATTTATCTAAGAAAACTGCGCTTAAAAACGAACCTGCAAACAAGCAGGCCATAAGGCTTCTAATGCCACTGCAAGCGTCGGCAACGCCAACAGAGCCATTTGGAAATTCTATTACATTTTTCTTTAGCTCAATAGTATAGCCCAAAAAATCCATAAGCGAAAACACAACCATTGCAACTTTTCCTAAAAGGAAAAGAGATATTCTGTTTTCAACAACTTCAAAAATAGGCACTGCAATAAGCCACGCAAATGCAGGAAATAAAAACAGACAAGTAAAAGCCAAGCGCTCTTTTATAGGTTTTAAATTACCCTGCAAATCTTTTGCGCCCGCAAAAAATGCTTGGGCAAAAAAGAAAAAGCAAAAGCCAAAAGTCATAATAAAAGCAGGTGCGCCATGATTTTTAGTTAGGGCATAAAAGAATACGCCCATTAAAAATACAAGGCCGCCGCAAGCAAACATTGCCGCAAAAAATATGCGCCAGAAATTCCCCCAAAATGTATATTGAGAGGCGTTTGCAGAAGTGCTAAGAAAGTATTTTTTTATTTGATCCCACCTGTCGTAAATAACGTAGAGCGAGAAAATTGGCATTAGATAGCCAAAAGAGTAATCTTGCCTGTTAGACCAAGAAATAGAAAGAGGCCCTATCAAAACTATTGCCATTAAAACAACAGAAATAGCAAAAAACAAAACAGGCTTAGGCAGCGCCAAAGGGCTTAGGGCAAGAGAAGTTTTTTCTTTGCTCATTTTGCCTCCTTATTTGAGTTTGCGTTTTTGTCAGAGTCTGTGTTTTTGTAGATTGCAAGTTCACCTAATAGTTTTAAGAGTTTTTTGAAGTCCTCATCATTATATAGCTCTTTCATTTCTAAATTGCTGTCAAGGCGTATAAAATATTGTTCGGGAATGCCTTCGTTGGCTTCTCTGATCATATTTTTTATATAGTTGATGGGAGATGGAATTGCAGTGTCGCCCACGCCAAAGTTGTAAGATTCGCCCTCTATTATAAACCAAAACCAAACGTTTCTAAAATTTACAGAGCCATCAGGAGATTTTATTCCAAACTTTCTGGAGTAAAGAGGCATAAATGTTTTGCCTTCAATGACTAATTCTTCGCCATAATTTTTTGCTGAGGCAATATTGTCCCAACCATTTCTGACCCAGCAATTATCTGGAATATGGCTTGCAGCCTTAACAGTAGGTTCTTTGCCCTGCGCCCAGTAAGAAATATAGAGCGAAAATTCTTGTCCTTCGCTGTCAAAATATTTGCGGCACAAAAATTCGCTGACAGCAAGCAAAGATTCTGAAGCCCTGATGACTTCTTCCGTTTCGCCAAGGGGCACATCTTTCCCATGCCACTTGCCAATCTCGAGCGGGATAAGCTTTGCAAGGTGACCTTCAGGCTTAGGTGGCCTTAAGTCTTTTGAGCTTTTGCCATAAAAATTTACAAGCAAAAGTGCAAGTGCCGCAACTATAAGTGAAAGTATCGCTAAAATTTTTTGCATAATTATTCTGCTAATTTGTTAAACTTTAGCCATGTAGCCAAAGTGTCGCCCCAGGTGCCGACAGGTTTTGTTTTTTCGCGCAGTCCATAGCCATGTCCGCCAACTGAGAATATGTGTAAATCGGCATTTACGCCAAATTTTTTAAGAGCAAGAAAGTAGCCAACAGAGCTGTCTACATAGGGTTTGTCGTCTTGCGTTTGCATAATAAAAGCAGGCGGCGTTTTTTCAGAGACTTTTATTTCAGGCGCAAGTGTGTAGCTGCTGTCTGCGCAGTATGCAGGGTAGATAAGCGCTGTAAAGTCCGGGCGTGCAGAGAGTTTGTCGGCCTCATCAAGAGCCTCATAAGAATTTGTGTCAAAGTTTGTAGATGTTCTTGCACTAAGGTGTCCGCCTGCAGAAAAGCCCAGTATACCAACTTTATTAGGATCAATATTCCAAGCTTTTGCGTTTTGGCGTACCAGACGCAAAGCACGCTGGGCGTCTTGCAAAGCCCCGTCTTTATTATTGGGGATTCTGTATTTTAAAATAAAACAGCTAACGCCAACCTTCTTAAAAAAATTTGCAATTTCGATGCCCTCTAAACTGTAAGCCAAACGTTTGTAGCCGCCGCCGGGGCAGATGATTATTGCTGCAGTGGGGTTTTCGCTTTCTGCTCTAAAAAATTGCAAAGTAGGTACAGATACAAATGTGTAAAAAAGATTATTGTCTTCTCTTTTGCCTTTAAGAACTTCTGCTTCTGTGCAGGCAGTCCCCGGCATTTTTACGCCTTTCCAAAGTTCAATCACAGGTTCTTGTGCAGCAAGGGCGCAGGTGAAAATTAAAGAAGCTAAAAGTAAGATTAGGTTTTGTAGATTTTTCATAGCTAATTATTCTGCTAATTTATTAAACTTTAGCCAAGTAGTTAGAGTATCGCCCCAAGTGCCTACAGGTTTTGTTTTTTCACGCAGGCCATAGCCATGTCCGCCAACTGCAAAAAGGTGCAAGTCTGCATTTACACCAAATTTTTTAAGCGCAAGAAAGTAGCCAATAGCACTGCCTACATAATGTTTATCATCCACACTTTGTATGATAAATGCAGGCGGGGTTTTTTCTGAAATTCTGATTTCAGGCTTTAGCTCGTAAGTATTGTTGTCTGCGCAGTATGCAGGGTAGACAAGCACTGTGAAGTCTGGGCGTGCAGAGAGTTTGTCTGCCTTGTCAAGAGCTTCGTAAGAATCTGTATCAAAGTTTGTAGATGTTCTTGCACTAAGGTGGCCGCCTGCGGAAAAGCCCATTATACCAACTTTATTGGGGTCAACATTCCAAGCTTTTGCATTTTGGCGCACTAGGCGCAAAGCACGCTGGGCGTCTTGCAAAGCCCCGTCTCTGTTATTTGGAATTCTGTATTTTAAGACAAAGCAGTTAACGCCGGATTCATTCAAAAATCTTGCAATTTCAGTGCCTTCTTTGCCATAGGCTAGGTGGCCGTAGCCGCCGCCAGGGCAGATGATTATTGCGGCAGTGGGTTTTTCGCTTTCTGCCTTAAAAAATTCCAAAGTAGGCACAGATACAAATTGATAGCCTCTGTCATTTTTAGTTTGTGCACCCTGTACGACTTCTGCTTCTGTGCAGGCAGTTCCCGGCATTTTAACGCCCTTCCAAAGTTCAATTACAGGTTCGGCTGCGTAAAGGGCGCAGGCAGAACTTAAAGATATTAATAGTAGTGATAAGCGTTTAAGATTTTTCATGAAAGGAAATTTATTAAATCTAAAAAATCATTACAATAAAAAACTTAAGTAAAAAAGTCTTGTAAGCAGCTAAGTTAAAATGCGAAAATCAGACACATGGAATACTTAGCAGCAAACGACAGATATGAAAATATGAGCTATAAAAATGCAGGCTCAAGCGGACTTAAGCTTCCTGCAATTCAACTGGGGATGTGGTATAATTTTGGCAGGCAAGACAATTTTGAAAACTGCAAGCAAATGATGTTTACTGCTTTCGACTGCGGAATTTCTCTATTCGATCTGGCAAACAACTATTGCCTTTCCACTGCAGAATTTGTTGTCGGAGAAATTCTAAATAAGCATTTTCCGCACTACAGAGACGAACTTCTTATAACATCAAAAGCAGGCTACAGAGATATTGAAGGCCCTTATGGAGAGTGGGGCTCTAAAAAATCTGTAATTGCAAGTTTGGACAGAAGTCTAAAGAAAATGAATCTGGACTATTTTGATATTTTTTATTCGCACAGGTTTGACCCAAATACTCCGCTGGAAGAAACTATCAATGCGCTTTGCGATGCAGTAAAGCAGGGCAAGATGCTCTATTTGGGCGTGTCAAACTATACAGGAGAGCAGGCAGAGGCTGCACGCAAAATTGCGGCAAGCAGAAACGTTCCTTTAATAGTAAATCAAGTGCGCTACAATATGCTGGACAGAAAACCCGAAAGCACAGGCGCGCAAGATACTGATAAGCTTAGCCTTGTCTGTTTTAGCCCGCTTCAGCAGGGTTTGCTATCTGACAAATATTTAAAAGATATTCCCAAAAATTCTAGAGCAGGCAAGCATCTAAACCCAAATATGGAAGCATCAGATGTCGACAAATATTTGCCAAAAATACAAGAACTTAACAAACTTGCGCTTGAAAGAGGGCAAAGCCTATCGCAAATGGCAATACAGTGGCTGCTTTCACGCAAATCTGTTGCAAGCGCACTTATTGGCGCAAGCAAACCAGAGCAAATTATAGACTGCTGCAAGTCTGTAGATTTTGCGCCGCTATCGGCAGAAGAACTTGCACGCATAGACAAAATTATTCTTTAAAAAAAATGTTAAAGCGCAAAAAAGAAATTTTTGTTAAGAAGGAAATTATACCTCCTCATCTGCAAGACCCGATGAAGAAAAGTAAAACCTTCAAGCAAACAAAGTTTGACAGATTCGATATCCCCGGCGAAACAATCAAAGCTGTGCGCACACTGCTTTTTGTGGCCTTTGCGCTTTTTCTGCTTTGGTTTCTTTACAGAAATATTCTTGCGTGGAATATTTTTCAGCCCTAAAGCACAGAAACTTCTACTGAGAATGTTTGGCTTGTGTTGGGCTCTACAATGTGAAGCCCTCCGCCATGTTCCGAAGAATTTGGTGCGCCCATCCAAGGCTCTACGCAGTAGAATGGAGAGTTGTCGCTTTCTGTCCACGCAACAAGAGATGTCCATGCAGAAGGGCTTGGGGCTTCGCCTATGCGTATTGTAATATCTTCTTCGCCGCTTTTGGGGCCAAATTTTACTATGTTTGTTTTCAGCTTGCAGTTAATTCTGTTCCACAAATCTGGATCAGAAAAATCTGTAGGGAATTTTACTTCTGCAGGAAGCAGCTTGCCTCTTTCGTCTATTCTGAAGGCCTTTTTTGCGTCGCAATTTATGATGTAGTCTTTTCTTTGTGCACCCTCATGCCAAGGCATTTTAAAATAAAAGTGATGCCCCGCAGACCAAGGCAGAGGCGTTTTGCCTAGGTTTGTTAATTTAAAATCGCAGCCCAAAGAGAACTCGTTAAAACGATATTTTACTAAAAACTCATAATCGTAAGGATAGCCTTCCATTGCTTCTTTTGAGGGCAAAAATTTTGCAGTAAAGCCAAAGTCTGTAACGTCTTCCACAGAAAATTCCCCTTGGCGTGCGTAGCCATGATTTTCCATTTTTAAGATTTTGCCTTCAGGAGTTTTCCATTTGCCTACTTCACCATTAATATGATTTCTGCCGCAAAATGGAAATAAGATAGGATTGCCGCCTCTTACATTTGCAAAGCCCGCGCCCATATCTGCATTGTCAGGCCAGTAGAGTATGTCTCTTACGCTGCCATCTGCCATTTCTAAAAACCAGTTCATCAATCTTGCGCCCTTATTTGGGCAAGCAATAAAGTTAGATGCGCCCAGCTTCCAACGATAAAGTTTTTCTCCGTTAAAATCTACAATTTCCATAATCAGTTAAAATGTTTTATTGTTTCTGCGATTGCATCTTTCGCAGGCATTTTTTTAGTTTCGCAGGCAAATATAAATTCTGCGTCTTCGCCAATATTTATGCACTTTATGTTTAAGAAATTTGCCAATTTTAAAAGTACAGTAGGCTCTCCTAAAGCAAGTTCTGCCTTAGAAATTGCGCTTGCAAAATCTTCAAGAGGCTCGCTGGCAAAGAAGGCGTCTTCAATATTGTCTGCAAAATGATTTGCCAAGTTTGCAGCAATTGACGCAGAATTTGTAGATGCAAATATTGAAAAGCGAATATCTTTATTTTTAAGCAAGATGTCTGAAATAAACTCTTCCCAAAATTCTTGATTGTAAAAGTTGCCAATAAACAAGGCCAAAAGCTTAGGATTTTTATTTGCACACAAATTATGCGGAGAAAAGTCTAAAGCTTTATTCATTCCAAAATTGTTTAAGAATTTTTCAAACTTTTTATGCTTTGGCAAATTGATTTCAGAATTTGAAAGTTTGTAAATGCTAAAAGTTTTTGGACGCTTGCGATTTTCTTCAATTACGCAAATTTGGTCTGCGCAAATTATCTTTGCCTGAACATCGTCTTCTTTAGAGTCAGAAAAAATAATTTCGTGAACAAAGTATTTGTTTCTTAGGTTTAGGCATTTTTCCTTGCGCAAAACTCCGCTTTTAGGAGCTTCTGCCACGCATTCTGCAATGTTTAAGGCGCGCAAAAAACCAAGATACTTTTGCTTTGCCATAATTGTAAAACTGTAATCAGGGCGAGACTCTCTTAAGGCCCTCATTGCAGGGATAAATTCTAAAATGTCAGAGAGCTTATCAGGCGCTTTAATCAAGCAAGGCGTTTCTCTTGGCAAGGTTTCCAAGCCCTTAAATTCCATATACTCATTCAAAAGAGAGTGCCTTGGGTATAAGCCCAAAGTTCTTTGATATTTCCAGCGATGATGCAGCCAAAGCCAATCGCCGCAAAAGTCGGCATCTCTTTTTAGCATATTTTCAAGCCAGTCGTTTGCTCTAAAAAGCAGTTCTTCCGCAGACTTGCAGTTTGTAAGGTATTCGCCAAAAAT
>JAVBSE010000035.1:0-11750 GCA_031547315.1 Opitutales bacterium | reverse complement strand
TTAAGCGCCTGTTTTTTATCTTGAATTTCTGCAGAGCCAAACAAAAAGCGTTCAGAGCCAAAGCTTGCCTTTAGAACTTCAAGAGTTGAAGGCGCAATTTTATTGCCAACAATAAAGTAGAAGTTTGGATTGTCTTTGATAGTAAGATTCTGGCAGGCTAGGCTCCAGGCAAGGGTTCCGCCCATTCTTGAAATTATAATTTTTAAATCTTTAGGCAGCTGCATAGACAAAAGTTTGTACGCAGCGCTGCCAATGGCACTGTCTTTTTCTATATCGTTAGTGACAGAATATGCGCATTGCACAATTAAAGGCACATTTAATTGTGCGATTTTTTCTAAGATAGGCGCAAGGTTGCCCTTGTCTGAAATAATATCTGACGCAGAAATTTCTATAGCCGCAAAACCATATTTGTTGACGCAAGTTTCTGCCTCTAGCATAGCAAATTCAAGCTCTGAAATAGAAATAAGCCCTGTGCATTTTGTTTTATCTGCGTATTTTTTTGTGAGCTCAAAGTTGAATTTGTTCAGTTTTTTAGCGTCTTCTATGCTGAAATTTGCAGGCATTGTGGAAGTTTTATTTGCAAAAACCGCATTTTGAATATCTGCAGAATTAAGCGCAAACATATAGCTTTCAAGCTGATTTGCGTCTTCAGGAACTTTTGTGAAGCCGTCGATTGTTTGTATTTTGCTGGCAAGATTGCCTCTGGCTTTTCTTACAGCGTCTATCCCTGCAGTTTTAGATTTAATTGCTCCAAAAGTTTTTGTGCCAAGCAGTGCAAGTGCAGTTAAAGACGTTGTTTTAAAAAAAACTCTGCGCGATAATTTATTCATTTAAATTAGTTTTTTGAGGGATGGGTTTATCTTGAAATACACTTTCGGGGCCAGTGTAATTTAATCTTTAATTAAGCTATAAAAGCCTATTTCTGAGGGCAAGAAAAAAATAAATATTATATTAAAATAATCTTGTACAAAAAAAATGTTGCTAAGTTTGGCAAAAAAGCCAAAGTTGCTTGGTAAAAATTTTATAAGAAAGTAAAGAAATATGGAAAATAAATCCTTGATAGGAAATGTGTTGGTCGCTCAATCCGGCGGACCTACAGCAGTTATTAACGCTAGCCTTGCAGGTGTTGTTTCAGAAGCTCTTAATCATGAGTGCATTGAAGAAATTTACGGCGGTTTAAATGGCGTTGAAGGTATTTTAAATGAGCAGCTTATTGACCTAGCTCAAGAAACCCAGCAGACAATAAGAGGGCTTCGCACCACTCCAGGTGCAGCGCTTGGCACTTGCAGATATAAGCTAACTAAAGAAAAAGACTTTGCAAGATTGTTAGAAGTTTTCAAAGCCCATAACATTCGTTATTTCTTTTACATTGGCGGCAATGACTCTCAAGATTCTGCAAACAAAATTTCTGAATATGCAGAAAGCCAGAATTATGAAATGCGTGTAATCGGCGTTCCAAAAACAGTTGATAATGACTTGCCTATTACTGACCACTGCCCGGGGTATGGCAGCGTTGTTAAGTACCTTGCAACACAAATTCGTGAACTTGCCGCAGACCACGAGTCTATGGGCAATCACGACCTAGTTTCCATTGTAGAAGTTATGGGCAGAGACGCAGGCTGGATTACAGCAGGCACAAGCATTGCAAAGCGCAAGAATCAGCCTGAAGACGCTCCGCACATTGTTTTGTTGCCGGAAGTTGCGTTTAATCCTGAAGCATTTTTGGCAGAAGTTCAGCTTTGCCTATCTAAGAATAAGTTCTGCTTGGTTGCAGCTTCTGAGGGTATTAAAGACGCAAATGGCAATTATCTTGCAGCAGGCGAAGCTAAAGACAAATTTGGACACTCACAGCTTGGCGGCGTTGGCGATTATTTGCAAAATTTGGTAAGCACATCACTTAGCGGCGTTAAGGCACGCTCTTGCAAGTTAGGGCACGCCCAGCGTGCAGGCGCACACTGCGCATCGCTTGCAGACGTTAACGAGGCTTACATGTGCGGCACAGCCGCAGTTCAGGCTGCTGTTGACGGCGAAACAGGCGTTATGGTTGCTCTAGTAAGAGGCGAAACAGACAAATACTCTTGCGAAACAACTTTGGCAGATTTAGATAAAGTTGCAAATGTTGTTAAGGCATTCCCTGCAACTTGGATTGGCGAAAACCAAATGTCTATAAGCTATCAGTTTACACGCTACATTTTGCCTTTAATTCAGGGCGAATCTCCGGTTCCGTTTGAAAACGGCTTGCCAAATTATGTAAGGCTTGCAAAGAAGATGGTAGAGCCACAGCTTCCTACTGTTCAATTGTAATTTGATTTAAAAACAATTGGCGTCGAAGACTTAAGTTCTCGACGCCAAGATGTTTAATTTTAAGTGTATTTTTGCGCAGCAGATTTTTTACTTTTTTAGAAATTTTTAGCATTTAATTAGAAGATGAAAAGAACACATACATGCAATGAATTGCGTTTGTCGGACGCAGGTAAAGACGTTGTTTTAATTGGCTGGGTTGAAACTTTAAGAGACCACGGCGGCGTTCAGTTTCTTGATTTAAGAGACAGAGAGGGCATTACTCAGGTAGTGTTCCATCCTGAAAATAAGGCTCTTTTTGAAGAGGCTCAAAATTTGAGGAGCGAAAGCGTAGTGCAAGTTTTTGGCAAGGTAACAAAGCGTGAGGGCGACACTTCAAATGCAGGGCTTCCTACCGGCGAAATTGAAGTTTCTTGTGAGAGTATGGTGCTTCACAATTTGTGCGATGTTTTACCTTTCCCATTAGATGAAAATGCAGACAAAGTTAATGAAGACTTGCGCTTGCAGTATCGCTATCTTGACCTTCGCAGGCCAAGAAATTTGAATCTTTTAAGAATGCGCCACAAGGCAGGCAAGGCAATTCGCGATTATTTAGATTCTCAGGATTTTACAGAGGTGGAAACTCCTATGCTATTTAAGAGCACTCCTGAGGGCGCACGTGAATTTTTGGTGCCAAGTCGCTTGAATGCAGGGCAATTTTATGCGTTAAATCAGTCGCCGCAGCAGTATAAGCAGATGCTCATGGTTGCGGGTATTGAGCGTTATTACCAGATGGCAAAATGTTTTCGCGATGAAGATTTGCGTGCAGACCGCCAGCCGGAATTTACTCAGGTTGATATTGAAATGAGCTTTATCGACAGAGAAGATATGTATGCTTTAATAGAAAACATGCTCAAGAAAGTTTGGAAGGATGTTTTGAATATAGACATCCCAACGCCTTTCCCAAGAATGGGCTATTATGAGGCGATGAATCGCTATGGCGTTGATAAGCCAGACACTAGGTTTGAGCTTGAAATTAAAGACTTTACAGAAACTTTCAAAAAGAGTGAATTTAAAGTGTTTGCAAGCATAGCACAAAGCGAAGGCGGCGCTATTAAAGCGTTCAACGCAAAGGGCTTGGCAGACCTCACACAGGGTGAACTTAAAGGACTTGAAGACATTGCAAAAACTTTGGGCGCAAAGGGACTTGCATTTATTAAGTGCGAAAATGGCGAGTGGAAAAGCCCAATATTAAAATTCCTTTCTGATGCAGAAAAAGCTGCTCTTAAGGCAGAACTTAATATTGAAGATGGCGACATTGTTTTCTTTGCGGCTTCAAAGTGGGAGCAAGCTTGCGCAATTTTGGGCAGAGTGCGCCTAGATTCTGCAAAACTTCTTCAAAAACGTGAAAAGTTAGATATCCCTGCAGACAAATATAACTTTTTGTGGGTAATAGAATTCCCGCTTATGCTTTATGATGAAGAGCAGGGCAGATACGTTTCTGCGCATCATCCTTTCACTGCTGCAGTTGAAGACGACGTTAAGTACTTAGATTCAGAGCCATTAAAGGTTCGTGGTCAGCATTACGACATTGTTTTAAACGGCACAGAACTTGGCGGCGGCTCAATACGTATTCATCAGCCACAGGTGCAAGAAAAGGTATTTAAAGATGTTCTAAAAATTCCTGCAGACGTAGTTGAAACTCGCTTTGGATATATGTTAAATGCATTCAAGTATGGCGCACCCCCACATGGCGGCATTGCACTTGGTTTTGACAGACTAGTTACAATTTTAACAGGGCGTTCAAGCATACGCGACATTATTGCCTTCCCTAAAACACAAAAGGGGCAAGACCTTATGGCGCAGTCTCCTTCTGCTGTCACTGAAAAACAACTGAAAGATTTGAATATAGCAATCAGCTTGCCGGAAGAAAAGTAAAACGTTGTGAAATTGGCGTGGCACTTTGTTGCCGCAAAAAATTTGTGAAGTCATGTATCATCATACACTCCTTTCACAAATTTTTTTTGCGCCTAGTGCGACGTACAATTTGACAACGTTTATAAAAAACTGTGAAACGTGGGTTGATGCTCCGTTATTGCAAAAAACTTATTAAAATCGACTTTAGTGAGAATCTAAAGTCGATTTTTTTATAATTTAATTTTGCTTATTAAAAAATGCAAAAAATGTTCATATATGGACAAAATGAATAAATAAAATTTGAAAACACGAAGGTCTGGTTTAACATCGTGGTCAAGTTTATTTTTATAAAACAACTTTTTTTACATATCATGAAAGCAAAAAACTTACTCTTAATTCCTACTATTTTTGTTAATTCTGCTCTTTTGGCTGCCAATACAGACATAAGCGCAAATATTACAGATGCGGCAAGTTCCATAACAATCAGTGGCGGCGATTCTGGCTCTATAACTAAAAGCATTGCAATTAGCGGGTCAGATGCAAGTTTGACTGCAACGGGAACAAATGGCGCAGAACCTGCAGTAGCGTCAACAATAAATTTGGGCGCTTATACTCTTAGTATTAATAATGGCGGGCGTTTAAATGTTTTAGACGGCGCAGTGTTTAATTTTTCCGCAGCAAATGCTAATATTAATATTTCCGGAACTGGTGAAGCGGCAGGAAAATTTATTTTAAATGGGGCAAGCCTTACTTCAGATGTAACTGGCAACAAGTACTTTACTGGTTCAGGAGATGCTGTTTTTGAATTCACAAATTCAACAGTAGCTGCAAAAGATAATACATTTTTTAATTTGTCCGGTAATGCTAAGATTTCCCTTGATAACACAGCTTGGGCAAGCAGTCAGAAAATTCGTGTTAATTTAAGCGGGAATTCGACATTTGAAGTTAAAAATGGCAGTTCATATGCTTATGACAGTTATCTTTCTACATTTTCTCTGACAGAAAATTCTAAATTTTTAATTACAGGCACAGGTTCACTCTTTAAAGTTGGAAACCCTGCAACAGGTGCAGCACCAGTAATGAGTATAGTTGGCAATTCCACTTTTGAGGCTGCGGATAATGCAAAGGTTGAAGCAACTAGATCGGTAGTTTACACAGTCAGCGGATCTTCAAAAATTAATGTTTTAAGCGGAGCTGAATTTAATACTACTTCATATAATGCAGCAGATTCAATAAATCCTTATAATACAGTTGTAATGAGTGGGACTGCATCACTTAATGTTAATGCCGCAACATTCAAGCAAAATGCACAAGGAACAAAGATTAATAGAATCGATTTTTCTGGTAATTCTGCTTTAAATATCGCAAATACCGGAACATTGACAAGTGCGTCTGTTAATATTGTTCATATTCGTGAAGCTGCAAAGATGACAGTCACAGAGGCAAGTACGCTTGCAGCAGGCAATTATATAATTGGCACAAACCCAGCAGATGCAGAAAATACGCAAGCTGCAATTATGGAGATTAGGGGTTTGGGCAATACGATAAATATTACTTCACTTGCAGTTTACGGAGAGGATAACACAACAGCCTTGGCTCAACTTGGCGGCGGAGTACAGTTTATTGCAGATGAAGATGGTATTTCAACTTTAAAAACAGTAAGTGTAAGTGAATTTAGCGGTGTCTTACTTTTAGATTTTTCAGAATTTTTAGGCGATTCAGAAGCAGGTAAATCTTATACATTTGACTTAATTACTGCAAATTCAGATTGGGCAGCAATTGCTGCAAACTTAACAGACAGCGAGGGCGTGCACAGTGCACTTGTAGATTTAATTAAAGCAAGTGCTGACGATCAGTGGTCTGTTAAATACGGGGCAAATAAGTTGTATCTTGAATACATTGTAGGAACTCCAATTCCTGAACCTAGCACTTATGCAGCGATATTTGGGGCATTAGCTTTGGCTTTGGCGGCATACAAGCGTCGTTCTCGCAAATAGTAAAAAGTTTTTAATAAAGCGACTTTCATTTATGAAGGTCGCTTTTTTTATGAAGATAAATAGGCTGCTTAATGTTTAAATTTTTGCAAAAATAGCTTTATCTTTCTTTCAGAAATATTTAGTCTGGGTTTCAAATTTCAATAAGGAACTTTATTTATGGGGAAAAATAATTTGAAAAAAATTGCGCTAATTTCTTTATCTTTTTTAGCAGGCTTTTCTACTCTTTCATTTGCTGCAAAAAATGATTTGCCTGTGGGCAGAAAACATGGAACTAATCCTATACATGCGTCTTACAAGTCTAAGATAATGACAGGCTATCAAGGTTGGTTCAGAGCCCCAGGAGACGGCTCTGGACGTGGCTGGGTGCATTGGGGCAGGGGCACGTTTGACGATGACTCTGCAACTGTTGAAGCGCTCCCTGAAATGGGCGAGTATGAAAATAAGTATGACAGCGGCTTTGTGGGTGCAGACGGAAAGCCCATTCAAGTTTTTTCATCCTTCGATTACCAGACTGTGGATACTCACTTTAAGTGGATGAAAGAATATGGAATTGATGGCGCATTTGTGCAAAGATTTTTAGGCACAACGCACCCAAGGCACAGGGAAGACGGCTTGAGAGTTTTGCGCAATGCTAAAGAGGCTTCTGCAAAACATGGACGTGCTCTTGTTGTTATGTACGACTTATCCGGCGCAAGAAAAGGAAATGACATTTCTCAAAGACTGATTGACGACTGGAAATATCTTGTCGATGAATTAAAAATTACAGGCAGCGACAAAACAAATTACCTTTTTCACAATGGCAAACCTCTTGTCTGCATTTGGGGGCTTGGCTTTATCGACAGACCCTATGAATTGGGCTCTATGAATATTGAAAAATTTATAAAATTTTTGCGTGAAGACAAAGACTATGGCGGCTGCTCAATTATGATAGGCGTGCCGCCAACATTTAGAACGCTGGAAGGCGACACTTTACCAGACCCTAAACTTCATGAAATTTTAAAAGACTGCGACATTGTTTCGCCTTGGAACCCTGGCAGATTTGCATTGGACGGCACGCAAAAGTCTAAGGACGATTTGTTGAACTTACTAAAGGACAGAGTCTCAAAAGACATTGAATTTTGTAAATCGCTGGGGCTAGATTATGCGCCTGTAATCTACCCGGGCTTTAGCTGGTATAACTTAATGTACAAGCGCAATCCAAAGGTTAAATTTAATTCTGCGCCGCGTCTTAAGGGAGACTTCTACTGGACACTTGCAAGGGGCATGATAGAAAATGGCTCTGAAATGATTTATGTAGCAATGTTTGATGAGGTCGACGAAGCAACTGCAATCTTTAAAATCAGAGACGATATTCCGCCCACAAAAAACTGCAAATTCATAACAAACGAAGGCATGGGCAGCGACTATTACCTCTTTTTAAGCGGCGAAATTGGCAAAATTCTGCGAGGAGAGTCGAAGTTGCAAGAACTTGTTCCTCAAAGAGCTGCAAAATGAAACTAGGCTGAAAATTTCTAAAAAAACTGATATATTTTATTTGACAAGTAATTTTTGCAGAATAAGAATGCCAAGCACTATTAACTAAACAATTTATTTTCGGAAGAATAAAATACCTCGTACAATCATGAAAACAACGCTTATTTCTTTATTTTTGGCGTCTGCGGGCGTTTCTGCTTTTGCCTTTACCGCAACGTTCCAAGACAACGATACAGACTATCTTTGGACAGACGCTTCTATTTGGGACACTGTTCCAAATGCAAGTGGTAATGTAATTATAAGAGGCAATGGCACAACAGGAAGCTCTTTAAACTTAGATGCCTTAGACCTAAGCGCTTGGAAGTTAAATACAGAGCTTAACGACGCTGTTCTTAATGTAACAAATGGTTCCAAATACTTTGCAGGTGATAGTCGCACTGCCATTGTTTTAAAGGGAGCATCTCTTTTTAATTTAAACGCTTCTGATTTGCAGTTTGGCACGTTTAATAAGGTTACAGCTTCGGGTACATCTGTTTTTAGATTGGCAAATGGCTCTACGTTTTCGGCGGGGTCATATATGTATTTTGATTTTTCAGGAAATTCAAAATTTGAAATTGACGCAACAGCATACTCAAAAAATACTTGGGGCGATGGCGACCAGTTCTTTTCTGAAAATGCGCAGCTAAATATTTCTAATAAAGGTGCGCTAACAACTATAGGTCGCCACTCATCAGATAATTTTACATTCAAAGATGATGCGCAAATAAACCTAACAACAGGCGGTTCTTTCAATGTTAACAATAATGCTGCAGTTGCTTTGAATTTGACTGATAGGGCAATTGCAAACGCTTCAAGCACAAATTCAGATATTTCTAAATTTTACCTTACTGGCGGTTTAAAGATGTCGGGCAGTGCTTCTATGATTTTGGGCAATAACAGTAGCTTGACTGTTGCTACAAACGCCACAACTATGGATGGAACTTCGTCTATTTTAGTAAATGCAGAAACAGGTTTTTCTGCACTTGCAGGTTTTGCAAGCGCACTTACTTTGAATGACTATGCCAAGATTACAACAGATGGCGCAACATCTACATTTACTTCAGGTAACCCGCTTACAATGAATGGCAATTCAGAGTTGGTTTTCAAAAATGGTGCTATTGTAAATCTTAACAGCACTGTAACACTTAGCGACAGCGCAAAAATTACTTATGATGCAGTTGCGCCGGCACAGGCAGTTCTTGAAAAAATTGCCCTAACATCTGCAGATTCTTCTGTAAGCATTAAGAATGCAACTGTTAATATGTCGGGTGCATTTACAACGCAGAATGCCGGTGTTATCAATTTTGATGCAGGTTCAAAGCTAAACAGAACAGGTGCTACTTTAGTACTTGGCGGCACTACAAAAATTAGCATGAACGCAGGCTCGTCTTTTGCAGGCGGCGGCTGGAAAACATTGGAAGTGGCAGATGATTCTGTATTAACTTTCAATGGAATTACAGATTGGACTTTGAATGGCTATGGGCGCTTTACCGCAAGCGGCAATGGCATTGTAAACTTTACAAACGGAATGACTGGCGGCGGTTACGTTTCCGGCGATTTTACAGGCAACTCCAAAGTAAATATTTCTGGCACAGGTACTGCACTAAGCTTTACATCATTTTACGATAATTCAAGCGGCTCTTGGGCACCTGCAGACTTCACGTTCTCTGGCACATCAGCATTTTCAATTTCTGATAGGGCATTATTCCAGTCAAATGGTCAGCACACACAAGAAGGCTATATTCGTCAGTCAAATATAGTTTTGAAAGACAGTGCTTCAATGTCAGTTGCTAGCGGCGCAACAGTGAACTACTATTATTACAGCAACTCTATGTATCAGGGTTTGAGGATGGAAGGCGCTTCTACCGCAAACTTCTCTGGCGAAGCAGGCAAACTTACAAATGTAAAGTTTGGCATGATAGTTGCAGAGGCAGCAGGCAATACAGCCTCTATTGACCTTGAAAAATATGCAACACTTGAAGTTGTTGACAGCATTACATTAAAAGAAGGCTCTAGCTTAAACGTTAAAGGTGGTACACTAAAATTTGGAAGTATGGCGCTTGCAGACAATGCAAAACTTTCTATTCAGGGCTCTGATTCAAATGTGGGTTCAACTACATCCGCATTTGCAGCTACAGGCGGCACAATAGAATTTATTGCCGATGAAAATGGCATATCAAAACTTGTGCTTTCAACTATTGCAGATTTCGATGTACAAATCTTTTTAGATTTCGAAAATTATAATTTGCTTAATGGCGATACATTGGAACTTATTTCTTCTGCTGCAGATTGGCAGGCAAAGGCAGAGGCGTTTATCGCATCAAGCAATTGGAACCGCACAGACAGCCTTGGCAATACTTACGATTTAAGCTACGACAATAAGTCATTGTTCCTTACAATTACAGAAGTTCCTGAGCCTGCAACCTACGCAGCAATCTTGGGTGCGTTGGCAATGGGTATTGCTATATACAGGCGTAGAAAATAAGTTCTTAAATTTCAAAAATTAAAGCCGCAAAATAGTTTGCGGCTTTTTTTGTCTGGTAAAAAGTTTTCTTATCTAAACTGACTTTGGGCGGCCGGGTTTGCCGGGAGTGCGCTTGGTGCAGTCTTCAAGATATTTGTCGTTTGGTGGGGTGAGGAAGTCCCAAATTTTTAAGTTATGAGAGTTAGCTAAGCGCTCAACAGTATCTAGGCGAATGTACTTACTTCTGGCAGACTCGATATTCTGATAAAATCTGTAATTAAAACCTGCCTTTTCAGCAAACTGAGCCTGCGTAAGTCCCTGAGCAATACGCAAATCCCTAGCCCTCTTTGCTAAAAATACGATTAGATCCATTCGTGATATAATATAGTAAAATTCGCCCAATAAATACGTCATAGTTAGTCGTGTTTTGATCTTGCAAAAAAAAGAAATATTTAAAAAATATAAATGTATAAAATGTTTTTTTAAAGGTAAGGAAAGCAAGGTATGAAAAACAAGACAATGGGATTTACAATAAGTGAAAAAGAAAATGAACGCCGCCGTGCTTTAGTTCCCGATGATATCTTAAAAATTCGTAATAGAGAATCGCTCTGTTTTCAGACTTCTTATGGAAAAGATTTTGGTGTCTCTGATAAAGAACTAGAAAAACTGGGTTGTAAAGTTGCTCCTCTTGAGGATGTACTAAAATGCGATATTATTTGCGATCCCAAAATTGGAGATGCGAAATATCTTGCAAATCTTAAGGAGGGGCAAGTGATTTTTGGATGGATTCATGCAACTCAAAATCGCAAAATCGCAGATGCAATAATAAATGCCAAGACAAAAGCTTTTGCCTGGGAAAAGATGTTTGATGCAGGCAGGCATATTTTTTATAAAAACAATGAAATAGCGGGTGAAGCTGCTATAATGCATGCAATGACCATATGCGGAACGCTTCCTTTGGGAAAAAAAGTGGCAGTTCTTGGGAATGGAAATATTGCGCGTGGAGCAATAAGAGTTCTTACCATGCTTGGCGCAGATGTTTCTGTATATACAAGAAAACTAGAACCTGCTTTTAAAGAAGAATTTACAAAATACGACATTATTGTGAATGCAATTCTTTGGGATGTTCGCAGAAAAGACCACATAATATATCGTGAAGATTTAAAAAAGTTGAAAAAAAATGCTTTGATAATAGATATAAGTTGCGACAGGCATGGAGGCATTGAAAGCTGTATTCCTACAACAATTGAAAATCCCGTGTATATCGAAAACGGGATAATGCATTATGCAGTGGATCACACACCAACAATACTTTTCAAATCGGCATCGATTTCTATATCAGAAGAAGTTTTAAAATATGCCGATATTCTTATGGAGGGGCATGAAAACGAATGCACTACACTTTCAGATGCGCTTATTATCGACAATGGAAGTATCATTGATAAGTCAATAATAGAGTTTCAAAAACGCTGATACCTCAAAGTAGTTTCTTCTACAATTTTGAGTATTGTATTAAAACTTATTTTTATTAAATCACAAAAAAGGCTGAGTTTTTTTAAACTCAGCCTTTAAAGTTTAAT